>CAWUNH010000326.1:0-2098 GCA_963923435.1 uncultured bacterium | reverse complement strand
TAAAAGTTTAAAGTCTTTAATCATGGATTTCATTTCCATGGCAGTAATACGTTCGGGTGTTTTGGTAAAAACTATAATATCGGCCCGATTTGCCGATTCGGGAAATTCACGAAGCCTTCCAGAGGGCAACACCCTGTCTGAATAAAATGGTCTTTGAAAATCACTTACTAAAATAAGCAATCCCGGATTTACGGAGCGGTGTTGATAAACATCATCCAATACAATAACTTCCGAATCAAAACCGGGCATTTTTACGATTTTGCTCATGCCCCGAACACGGTTTTCATCTACGGCCACTGAAATATCGTATTTACTGTAAAACAAATAGGGTTCATCGCCCAGCGTATTACTGTTGTGATGGGGTTGAGCATATACAAATCCACGGGTTTCCCGCCGATAGCCCCGGCTTAATACCGCCGGTTTTAACCGATTTTCTTTACACAGACTTACCAAGTATTCTACCATTGGCGATTTACCGTCTCCGCCCATGCTTAAATTACCTACTCCAATGGTATGAACATCAAAGGAATGTACTTTAAACAGCCCCTTAGTGTACAATAAGTTTCGCACAAGCATAATAGAGCCATACAGCCATGAAAAGGGTAAAAAAAGAATATTTAAAAATTCTTTCAGGCTTTGGGGTTTTATTATTCTGAGGTACTTTGAAAACCTATATGTAAATCTTTGGGATTAAAAATAACCTGAATGTAAAGATCACCGCCTTTGTGGTAATTGAGCTCCAAGGGACCAGAATCTGGATTCCACTTAAAAAGATCGGTTGCGGTTAAATTTGTAATGCCCCGCAAACAGGAGGATACGGTTCGTTGTTTGAATTTACTTTTGTTGTTTTTTGTACTCCAGCGGGCGTATACCACTTTAGTTTCTTTTCCGGCATCGCACAAGGGATTGTCCGTAGCTTTTGAAAAGGCATCGATGGCAATTAAACTAAAAACAGAGTCACCCTCCATTTTTTGAAACAAAACCTTTGATTTTTCAGGATTGATACACAAAGAATCGTGTATGCTAAATAAATGCGTTTTACCGTTTTCTGCGAGTTGTATGTATAGTCGGGCGCGCTTGTATTGGCTTGTTGCCGGTTTTGTGTAAACGCCAAATTCGGCATGTTCTCTGTAATACTTTTCTACCGGACTTAATACTTCTATAATTTGTTTGGCAGAATCCTGAATTAAGGAATCGGATCCGTTTACAGAAACAGCGTTGTTTTGTACGCTTAAAGTTGTGTTGGAAACGCCTCCCTTTTGGGCAAGCAATCCAAGGGGTAAAAAAAGAATAATTCGAAACAGGATTGGCATCATATAACGAAAGTATAAAAAAAATCAACTGCCGCGTATAACCTCTTGAACCGCCCGCTCAATCATTAAATCCTCAAAGGCAGCACTGTATGTTTCTTTAGTGTTGTATCCAAATAAGCGGGCCACACCCTGGTATAAAAAGGCCTGAAAACTACCCTTGAATTGCTTTACAATATCGTAGGTGGTTTTTCCGGTTTCACGATTGATGAGTTTTATTAAAATTTGACCTTCGTAAAAGTTAAGTGCTTTTAATTCTGACTCAAATTCTTTTTTTAACCGGGTTTCTTCGGCCTTTAAATAGGCTTTTTGTTTTTTAGAGTCCTTAATATGCTCCAAATTTTGATCCATCTCACGGATTTGAAGACCGGCTAAAACAGCATAGGGATATACTTTTTGTACCCTTCGCTTAATTCGAAACCAGGCACGTTGCTCTTCAGCGTTTTTAAATAAATAACTGGTATAAACGTAAACGGGTTCAAGCGTAATGTATGGAATGGTGTCGGATTGTTCAACAATGGCTTGACATAGATGCCCCTTTACGGGTCCTTCCAAAAATCCGGACAGAGCTTGCTGTGCCGACACCTGCTGACAGGCAATAAAAATTAGAGCAATTAAACGAAAGGTTTTCATACGACTTTATAAATAAATACCCATAAACACTCTGGGTAACCCCAATTAATAAAATTTAACGTCGTTGTTTCCAGCGGCTTGATGTGTTTTTAGAAACTCCTTGGGGTACGTTTGGCTTAAACCCCTCTGCAGCCGCAATTACTGCGGCTTCATCG
>CAWUNH010000325.1:0-2109 GCA_963923435.1 uncultured bacterium | reverse complement strand
GGACCCCAACGGCCATTTTCTATCGCCATGTTTTCCTGTGGCCATTGCTGAATTATTCGCTTGGCCTCTTTTTCAAGTTTTTGTTCAATCAGGGTTTTAATATCGGCCTCGCTCAGAGATTCGGGATTGTAGGCTCGGGGAATATTAATAAAAAGGTTTTCGTATTTTAAATAGGGTCCAAACCGACCTTTTCCCTGTGAAACAGGAATTGAATTATAAAAGGCCACAGGTGCATCTGCTTTTAGTTTTTCGTCAATCAATTCTTGAGCACGATCTAATGTTATTAGCAGCGGATCTTCGTTTTTTGGAATTGAAATAAATCCCTCTTTAAATTTAATGTAAGGACCAAATCGGCCGGAAGCCACAACCACGTCAGATTCTTGGTATTGTCCAAGCAAATGAGGAAGCTTAAACAGGTCCAGTGCCTCCTGTAAACCAATGGTTTCAATACTTTGATCTTTTCGTAAACTGGCAAACTGAGGAGTTTCGGCAGATTCTGAGTCACTGGAAGATTCGCCCAATTGAGCCAGAGGTCCAAACCGTCCGATTCGAACCAACACCGTTTTTCCGCTTTTTGGATCCTTGCCAAGGATGCGCTCACCACTGGCGCGTTCGCTTGTTTGGGCAGTGTGTTCAACGGTTTTATGAAAGGGTTTATAAAAGTTTGAAAGCATTTCCGACCAGTTTAATTTACCTTCTGCAATTTCATCAAACTCTTCTTCGACTCTAGCGGTAAAATGAACATCTAAAATGTTGGGAAAATACTGTGTCAGAAAATCGGTTACCACCATGCCCATATCCGTTGGAAAAAGTTTTGATTTTTCAGCACCGGTGGTTTCGTTTTTATCATTTTCGGTAATGGTTTCGGAAGTGAGATGCAATTGTTTGTAAAATCGCGTTTTACCCTCGCGGTCTCCTTTTTCTACATAATTACGTTTTTGTATAGTGCTAATGGTTGGGGCATAAGTACTGGGCCTGCCAATACCCAATTCTTCCATTTTTTTAACCAAACTGGCCTCGGTATATCGGGCCGGATGATGTGAAAAACGTTCTGTGGCAAAAATGTGTTGGTATTGAATGATGTCTCCTGCTTTTAGTGGCGGAATTAAGCCTTCAGACTCCGAAGATTCTTGATTTTCTTCGTCCCGTCCTTCGTTATACACTTTTAAAAAACCATCAAAAACCAAAACTTCACCTTGGGCAATAAATGATTCGTTTCGGTTTGAAATTAAAACATTTACAATGGTTTTTTCAAGCAAGGCTTCTGACATTTGACTTGCAATGGAGCGTTTCCAAATCAGTTCGTACAAACGCTGTTCGTTTCGGTCACCAGAAATGTGTTGGTTTTTAAAATAGGTTGGCCGAATGGCTTCATGCGCTTCTTGAGCCGACTTGTTTTTGGTTTTATAATTCCGTTTATAATAATACGCGTTGCCGTATAATTGTTGAATTGATTCTTGCGCCTGAGCCAGAGCAGTTTCTGATAAATTCACCGAATCGGTTCGCATGTAGGTAATTTTACCGGCCTCATACAGGCGTTGTGCAATGCTCATGGTTTGACCCACACTAAAGCCAAGTTTTCGTGAGGCTTCTTGTTGCAGGGTAGAGGTTGTAAAAGGGGCACTGGGAGTGCGTTTGGCCGGTTTTTTATCTACTGAACCAATCTTAAACTGGGCTTTTTGACAATCTATTAAAAATAATTTTGAAGCTTCCAGCGAACTCAAACGTTCAGGCAGTTCTGCTTTAAATTGGGCTCCCGAAGGGCTTTTAAAATCTGCACTTATTTTAAAAGCTGCAGTCGATACAAACTGATGTATTTCTCGTTCGCGATCTACAATAAGGCGTACGGCCACCGATTGAACTCTTCCTGCCGATAAATTGGGTTTAATTTTTTTCCAAAGTATGGGAGAGAGTTCAAAACCAACCAAACGGTCCAAAATGCGTCTTGCTTGCTGGGCATTTACCAAATGGGCATCAATTTCACGGGGGTGTTCAATAGCATGCAAAATAGCAGACTTGGTTATTTCATGAAATACAATTCGGCGGGTTTTTGATTTTTCAAGATTTAAGGTTTCAAACAAATGCCAGCTGATGGCTTCACCCTCACGG
>CAWUNH010000324.1:0-2111 GCA_963923435.1 uncultured bacterium | reverse complement strand
CTTCCAGCGCCGATGCGTGGACCATGGCGCAATGTAATATTTTAGGACTCAATGCGTTTATGCACAACAATGCAGCTTTTTTACCGGCCTTTTATTATTTGGATTTGGTTCGTACCCCCGAGCAGGTAATGCCTCGATATTTTAAAGGCAATTCTGATAAATACGCCTATGCCCTTATTAATACAGACGCTTTGGCATTTACATTTTCCAAAGAGCATTGGGGTTGGGGATTTTTTACCAGAGCCCGGTCGTATTCTCAAATTCGCAACATACCCAAAACCCTTACCGACTATGCCGTTGCATATGCCTTAAGCGATAATGTTGTTTTAAACTCTGAAGATGCGTTTAACTCACTTAACCTACGAATAAGCACACAAACCTGGGCTGAAATGGGCGTTAATGCCGCGTATATTATCAGTAAAAACCGAAAAGACCTCTGGCAGGTAGGAGGTAATTTACGTTACCTCTCGGGTTTGCATACTTCGCAATTTGGTTTTTCAGTACTCATGGGAAATTACAACGATACACTTTTGCAGGTAGATAACTTAAATTCCAATCTTGCTTTTCAGGATCAGCCCCGTTGGAATTACGGAGAGGGCATGGCACTGGATGCAGGCATTGTGTTTAAACGCATGCTAAAAACAGTGAATAATTATTATCCCAATTCCACCAAGTTTGATTGTAAACATGCCGATTATAAATACAAGGCCAGTTTATCGCTACGGGATTTGGGCTATATAAAATACCAACCCACCATGCGGGCAAAACTCAAAGGCTCGGGCACCTATCGGTTGGATCGCGGGGAAAAGTTATTAAAACAACAGGTAATAGACAGCATCATGGCTCTGTTTTATACCGATAACTATACCACTTCCTTGCCTTTAAATATGTGTGCACAGTTCGATTGGAACACCGAACAGTACGTGTACATCAATGCAACGGCCGTTATCAATGTTATGCCCTTTTTTTTTAACGGCCCTCAGTCGTATAACATGATTTCTGTAACGCCCCGATACGAGCGTAAAAATTTTGAATTTGCAATGCCCCTCCGCATGTTTGGGTGGTCTATGCCGCAGGTGGGCATGGCCTTTCGAATACGCAGTTTTTCATTAGGACTGGAAGATGCGCTTCCGCTTATTTTTCATAATGATTTTCAGGGCGGCGGAATTTATTTTAATTTAGGTATAAGTTTATTTGATAATCCGGCCTGCAAGCGCAATTCGTGGATTCTAAATGCCTGCCCGGATTTTATTAAAAAACGCCTTTAATCAGGGTTAAAAACGAAGGTTGTTTTTAAAAAATTTAAGCCCCAAGCTGCTTAAAAGACTGAGCACTCCACCGTAAAGCAAAAATGGAATCATCCGACCCGTCATGGCACGAAACGGAGAAAGGCCGTTTTTTTGTTCGGAAATTATTCGTGGAATATCGGTGGTTTTATACCGTAGGGGGTTTTGTGCCTGTTGTTGAACCAATAAACGGTAGTATTCGGAACTGTTGTAGTAGGCAAGAGCCTGTGATTTAAACATCTCCGACTGCACTTCCCAGTAATGATACATGCTGATTAATATAATACTGACCGAAACCAGGCCCAGTCCGGCTTTTAAAGCTTCGCGTCCGGGAATGCCACCCCGGTAATGAAAATGGTTAATAAGGGCCAACGTAATGGGAATCCAAAGGGTATACAAAGCCACACTTAATAAATTTCCGTACCTGAATCCCCAGGTGGTAAAGTAAAATCCCTGAACCAGCAAAAGCAGCTTAAAAGCAATTACCAGAGCAGAAAAAAACACTCCTGAATAAAAGGCCCAACGGTTCATTAGCCGTTCATGCTGATCAGAAATTCTTCGTTGGTTTGACAACGTCTTAACCGGTCGAGTAAAAACTCCATGGCTTCTTGAGGATTCATATCGCCCAGATGTTTTCGTAAAACCCACAGGCGATTTAGAGACTCTTTATCCAGTAACAAGTCGTCGCGGCGGGTAGAGGAAGCTAATAAATCTATGGCCGGATAAATGCGGCGGTTGGCTAATTTGCGGTCGAGCTGCAATTCCATATTGCCGGTTCCTTTAAATTCTTCAAAAATTACTTCATCCATTTTGCTTCCTGTCTCA
>CAWUNH010000323.1:0-2114 GCA_963923435.1 uncultured bacterium | reverse complement strand
ATAAAATGAGAACCGCCAAACGGTTCAATTCGAATTCCAAAATGCAGTAAATTGCTTTGCCAGTCTCGCATCCATTGAGCAGCTGCGGCATTTAATTCAAAACTTTCCGGAAACAAGAGTTCTTGAGCAGGGTAGGACTGTGCAACCGTTTTTAACAAAAAGTGTTCGTATACAATCCGTTCGCGTGCCCTGCGTAAATCCAAGATCATAATCCCATGAAGGCTGGGATAAACCAAATACCTTTTGGCATAGGTAAGGCAAGGACCCTCATGATCGTTTGGTAAATCCAGCAAAGCTTGCTCCTCAAGGGCCACCTGTGGAGCCTCGCTGAATAGTTTTTCCCAGGAGGCTTCGGGTTTGGGATTGTACTCGGGATGGTAATGGGCATTGTATTGAATTCCGGGTTGCGGGGGTGGATTTTGGCCCCTTGCGGGTAAATCCATAAATCCCATTTCGGCATTAAAATCCAAACTGGGTCCTGCATTGGCCTTTCCCAAAGCACGTTTTACCATGCTTTGAATTAAATGATAGGCGGTGCGTTCATCGTCCAGTTTTACTTCGGTTTTAGTGGGATGAATGTTTACATCCACATGCTGGGACTCCAGGGTTAAAAACAACACATAACGCGGCTGGTGGGTTTCAGGGATTAAAGATTCGTAGGCTTGAAGAATGGCATGATGCAGATACGGATACCGTACAAATCGTTTGTTTATAAAAAGGTACTGATCTTTTCGGTTTTTAAGAGCAAATTGGGGTAAGCCTATAAATCCTTTGATGCTAATATAGGGTGTAAATTCCTCAATGGGCAACAACTGGGTATCCAATTGTACGCCTAAAACCTGTTTAATACGGGTTATTTCGTTGCCGGCGGGCCAGCGCAAAAGTTCTTCCGTACCCTGGGTTAATTTAAATTCAATTTCTGGGTGCGCCAGTGCCAAACGCTCGGTTTCTTCTAAAATATGCCGAAACTCAACCGAATCGGATTTTAAAAAATTACGACGGGCCGGAACATTGTAAAACAAATGTTTTAAGGTTATTTGGGTGCCTTTTTCGCAAGAAACCGGTGCATCTGTAATTATAATACCATCTTCCAATTCCAGTCGGGTACCGGTGCCTTGCGTTTCGTTGCTGGTAAGCAGTTCAATCTTTGCAACAGCGGCCATGCTGGCCAATGCCTCTCCCCGAAATCCCTTGGTTGTGAGCGTCATTAAATCCGAGGCATCTGTAATTTTTGAGGTGGCATGGCGCTCAAAACACAAACGGGCATCTTCTGGAGTCATACCATTACCGTTATCACGAACCGTAATTTTGGTTTTTCCGGCATCCTGAATAAAAATTTGAATACGGGTAGATTCCGCATCAATGGCATTTTCCACAAGTTCTTTAACCGCATTGGCGGGACGCTGCACCACTTCGCCGGCCGCAATTTGATTGGCTACGAGGGCTGGTAATTTTCGAATGCTGTTACCCTTTGAGTTCAACAAATCAAAATTACAGACAACATCGATTGGTTGGGGATATTCTAAATACTAAGCCCATTTGACTCAGCAATACTTTAATCGCACTCAGGCAAACATCTTAAGAGGTTTAAAACCAGCAATTTATAAACCCATAGGTCCTAATAAAATGCAATATTGTTAGTTAATTGTTGAAATGTTTTAACTATCTTTATACGTTTAACGGCTCTCT
Organism: uncultured bacterium; assembly: GCA_963923435.1. Taxonomy (GTDB): domain Bacteria; phylum Bacteroidota; class Bacteroidia; order B-17B0; family Aurantibacillaceae; genus Aurantibacillus. The sequence goes on along the minus strand of CAWUNH010000323.1, from coordinate 425 downwards.
ATGACTAAAGTATATTTTAAAGGATTTTTAAATGCACTGCTTTTTACATTAATAAGCATGCATTCCCTGGCTCAATTAGCTCCCGGACAAAAATGGAATGAGTTTATGGGCGATTCATTACTTGGATTTGATGAATCGGAGCTTCGATCTTTTGCTTACGGTGAAAATTTATCTGTACAAGCAACCAATAGTTATCTATACAATCAAAAACGTTTTTTTATTTATCAAAAATATAATTTCTATAATTTTAAAAATGCTGTTTTAGATGGATTATACACCTTTAATGGGGTTTCATCCAATCGTTATTTAGGATATCAGCCCCCGGTAATTAACGTTGCTCCCTGTGTAAACGAAGGTTTTGAAACCGGAAATATTACGGGCCTGTCTCTTATACACATCTGACGCTGCCGACGAAGGCTTAGGTG
>CAWUNH010000322.1:0-2114 GCA_963923435.1 uncultured bacterium | reverse complement strand
GGTAAATCCTGTCCCGAAATGCCAAAACGGGTTTTTCGGAACGCATCGTGCACCTTTTTACCAATGGGCAATACCGTAACCTCACGGCCATCAAATTCTTCGCGAATTAAACGGTTGGTTCGTTTAATAACATTGGTATTAAAAGCGCCTGCCAAACCCCGATTCGAAGAAATTGGAATAATTAACACGGGTCCCTTTTTAGAGGCACGCAGGTATTTGTTTTCTCCGGCATCCATACCTGCCGAGGCATTTTCCATAAGGCCTTTGAGGCGTTGCGCATATGGACGCATTTGTACTACCGCATCCTGAGCACGTTTTAATTTGGCTGCACTAACCATTTTCATGGCAGACGTTATTTGCATGGTGGAGCCCACCGATACAATTTTATTACGAACCTCTTTTAAACTGGGCATGGGATTGTATTATGCAGTGTATGAGCCTGCCAAATCTTTGGCGCATTGTTCCAAAATGGCGGTTATAGCATCGGTGTACTGCCCTGCCTTTAATTCGTTTAAAGTGGATTTGTGCTGGCGCTCCATGCGATCTAAAAAGGCCTGTTCAAATTCTTTAACTTTTGAAACAGGAACCTGACGCAATAAATTTTTAGTTCCTAAATACAAGATGGCAATTTGTTGCTCCACTCGCAAGGGCGAAAACTGTCCTTGTTTTAAAATTTCGGTGTTTCGTGAACCCTTGTCTAACACCGACTTGGTTGCGGCATCAAGATCGGAACCAAATTTAGAAAAAGCTTCCAGCTCGCGGTATTGAGCCTGGTCGAGCTTAAGCGTACCGGCCACTTTTTTCATGGATTTAATTTGAGCATTTCCACCCACACGCGATACCGAAATACCAACGTTAATTGCCGGTCGAATACCGGAATTAAACAAATTGGATTCTAAAAATATTTGTCCATCGGTGATGGATATAACATTGGTGGGAATGTAGGCAGACACGTCGCCGGCCTGCGTTTCAATAATGGGCAATGCGGTTAAAGAACCTCCCCCCTTTACCAGAGGTCGGATAGATTCGGGCAAGTCGTTCATTTTACGCGCGATTTCATCCGATGCATTGATTTTAGCGGCCCGTTCAAGCAAGCGGCTGTGTAAATAAAACACATCACCCGGATACGCTTCTCGCCCGGGAGGTCGCCGCAATAATAATGACACTTCGCGGTAGGCAACGGCTTGTTTGGATAAATCGTCAAATACAATAAGGGCCGGACGGCCGGTGTCTCGAAAAAACTCGCCAATGGCCGCACCGGAAAAGGGGGCATAAAATTGCATGGGAGCAGGATCGGCAGCATTGGAGGCTACCACTACCGTATAGGGCATGGCGCCGTTTTCTTCTAAAACGCGAACCACGTTTGCTACCGTAGAGGCTTTTTGTCCAATCGCAACATAAATACAAAATACAGGCTGACCTGCTGCGTAAAATTCTTTTTGATTGATGATGGTGTCAATACAAACAGCGGTTTTACCAATTTGTCGGTCGCCAATAACCAATTCACGCTGACCTCTTCCAATGGGAATCATGGCGTCAATTGCCTTAATGCCGGTTTGTAAGGGTTCGTTTACGGGCTGACGGTAAATAACCCCGGGCGCTTTTCGCTCTATGGGCATTTCGTAAGTGTTTCCAGAAATGGGGCCTTTTCCATCAATGGGTTCACCTAAAGTATTTACAACACGTCCCAACATGCCTTCACCTACTCTTAGGGAAGCAATGCGCTTGGTGCGTTTGCAACTGGAACCTTCGCGGATTCCCTCACCAGAACCTAAAAGCACGGCCCCAACATTATCTTCTTCAAGATTCAATGCAATGGCCTTAAGTCCGTTTTCAAATTCAATTAACTCACCGGACTGAACTTTAGAGAGTCCAAAAATTCGGGCAATGCCATCGCCCACCTGTAATACCGTCCCAACTTCTTCGAGTTCGGCTTCGGATTTGTGTCCGCTTAATTGCTGGCGCAGTATTGCAGATACTTCTGCAGGTTTAATTTCAGCCATAGTATTAATTTTTAGTTATAAGTTGTTTTCGAATAGATTGTAATTGACGGGCCACCGAATGGTCCCACTGGCGGTCGCCCTGACGGATGATAAAGCCTCCTATAAGTTCGG
>CAWUNH010000321.1:0-2117 GCA_963923435.1 uncultured bacterium | reverse complement strand
GACAGCATTCGAATTGAATTGAATGTAGCTACCGATACCGCACGCGTATTTGTAAATTCGGCCTCTGTTCAAGCTCTTTGGAAAAACAGTTCCGGCACATTAACGGATACCCTGCGTGATGTATCAAACAATGGCTCAAATCCTGATACCAACGGAGATTTTATTACCAACGAACCCAATGATAATAAACCTACAGTTATTGTATTGGAGGCACTTGTATACCAGCCTATTGTTCCAAACGGATTTACACCTAACGGGGATGGAAACAACGATGTATGGACCCTGTATAACATTCCCTACGGATGCAGTGTAAAAGTTGACATATACAACCGTTGGGGCAATAGAGTATATACCAGCAATGCCTATCAAAACGATTGGGACGGAACTTCTAATATTTCCGGATCGTCTGGAAAAAATAAATTACCGCAGGGCACCTATTATTACATTATAGTTTACGAAGGAGATTGCTCTGAACTCAATGCAGAGAGTAGTAAGCCTAAAACAGGATTTATTGAACTCAGATATTAACGGTTATGATGTGTATGAAAACAATGAAACAGGGACTTCAAATAACGTTTGCGCTGCTTGTGTTGTACCAGCCTCTCAAAGCTCAGTTTGATCCCATGTTTACCCAGTATATGTTTAACGAGTCTTTTATAAATCCGGCCTATGTTGGCAGTAAGGAGGCGATGTCTTTAACCATGTTGCACCGCCAGCAATGGGTTGGATTTAATGGAAGGCCGGTGACCACAACCTTTAGTTTTCATGGACCGGTAATGGATGGAAAAATGGGAGCTGGTTTAAATGTATTAACGGAGCAAATTGGATTTTTAAACCGAAGTTTACTGTACGGTAGTTTCGCCTACCGAACTCAAATAAGCGCACAATCCAACCTTGCATTTGGTTTAATGCTGGGTGCTGAAAATCAGTTTTATTCTTTTAATACGCTGACCCTTTCGCCCTCAGAAATACATTATGTAAACGACCCAAACTTTAACAGCACCGGGAATAATCTTACCGCCATGAATGCCGGAGCGGGTGTGTACTACAATTCGTCTGATTTTTATGCGGGACTTTCAATACCTCGGTTAATTGACAATCAAGTTGCCTACAGCCTGAAATCATACAGCAGATACGTAGTTAGCAGGGTACAGTTTTCTAAAATGACCTTTAACCTTGCATTGGGCAAAGTATTTAGAATTAACGAAGAATTGCTTTTAAAAGCCAACGGTCTGTTTAAAATGGTACCCAGCGCTCCTGCTCAAATAGATTTGGGATTAAATGCGTTAATCCGAGAACAACTTTGGATAGGAATGTCGTACCGCAGTAAATCGTCGGTATCTGCTTTGTTGGGCGTTCAGGTAAATCCACAGTTTTTGGTTAATTATGCCTACGATGTAACCACTTCCGACATTCAAAAATATTCTACCGGATCGCATGAAATTGCTTTAAATTATTTGTTTGCATACAGAGCCAAAAAAATTATTAATCCACGGTATTTTTAAATTATGAGATTGTTTATTGTTTTAGTTGTTTATTGTTATTTTTTTACCGGTACATTAACCGCTCAGGAATCGCCTTTGCAAGATTCGGTTAACACTCGTATTCAAGATACTTCAGCAACCGGTATATCGGATGCAAGCGAAGAAAGCGAATTAAAGCCGGTGACAAATAAAATAGAGAGTGAAAGTTTTACGGGCCGCTTTTTACGGGCATTTAAAAAAGCAAATCGTTTGTACGACGAAAAAGCATTTTCCGATGCAATTGGGTATTATTCGATAGCCCGTAAACAAATTAAAGACGAGCCGGAATTGCTTTCTAAACTGGGCGATTGTTACAGGTATACAAAAAACACTCCAGGTCAATTGGAATGTTACGGCACCCTGTGTCAAAACGGACTTGCGCAACCCCTACAAGAATTATACTATGCCCATGCTTTAATGGAATCGGGATCTACCGAACAGGCCCGTGATTTTTTTAGTAAATATCAAAACGATGATCGCGGCAAACGCATGCTTAAAGCCATTGAAAAAGCAGAATCCTATAAGCGCAATGAATCGGCCTATCAGGTGACGGCCTCTAAATTTAATTCCGGACAAAACGATATATGTGCTGTA
>CAWUNH010000320.1:0-2137 GCA_963923435.1 uncultured bacterium | reverse complement strand
TGGGCTCGGAGATGTGTATAAGAGACAGGCCGAATCGGATGCAGTCTCTAAAGCTTGTAAAAGCGTTATGATTGCGCTTTGGGACGAAACAGAACGTTCAACCCTGCGAATTGATTTATGGACCAAAGACATGAGCGTAGATGAAATGCGGGTTTTTTATCACCAAAACATGCTCAGTTTAGCCGATGCGTATGAACGGGCTACGGGAGACCACGCCACTACCTCCGAAGTGAAACAATATTTAGAAACCTTGGGAAAAAAAATGGGAATTTTATCCTAATTAAGATTTTTCCCGCTCTATTAAGGCGGTTAGTATTTTTACGGCCGAATCACTCACTACCGTACCTGGACCAAAAACCTGATATACTCCGTTTTCAAATAAATAATTATAATCGGTTTCAGGAATTACGCCACCAGCTATAACCAAAATATCTGCTCTGTTTAAACGTTTAAGTTCATTAATTAACAAGGGTATTAATGTTTTATGTCCGCCGGCAAGGGTTGAAATTCCAACCAAGTGCACATCGTTTTCCAAAGCCTGTTTGGCAACTTCTTCAGGCGTTTGAAACAGGGGACCTAAATCCACATCAAAACCCATATCTGAAAAACTGCTGGCAATGACCTTTGCTCCGCGGTCATGACCGTCTTGTCCCATTTTAGCAATTAATATTCGGGGACGACGACCGGCCTGTTCCGCAAAGCGGTTACTTAATCGCAGGGCATTTTCAAAAGAAGGATGTCTATTCATAACCTGTTTATAGATTCCGCTAACGGTTTGCACACGGGCCTGGTAACGGCCAAAAACATGTTCAAGTGCCAGCGATATTTCACCCAAGGTGCAGCGGCAACGAGCCGCCGTTAAAGCTGCCTCTAAAACATTTTGTTGGGTACGGGCCGCTGTCTCTATGCCAAGCAAGGCATCTGCTACCGCTTTTGGATTTCGATGTTGTTTTAGGGCTTCCAAGCGCTTTAACTGAGATTCTAAAACTTTGGCATTATCAATTTCTCGAATTTCCACCAACGATTTAGTACCCGAATTATAACGGTTAACTCCAACGATTACATCCTGCTCCGAATCAATTCGGGCCTGACGGCGGGCAGCCGCTTCTTCTATGCGTAGTTTTGGAATGCCCGATTCAATGGCCCTGGCCATTCCACCCAGACTTTCAATTTCTTTTAAATGCAGGCGGGCCCGTTGAATAAGCTGTTGGGTTAAATACTCAATATGATGACTGCCGCCCCAAGGATCAACCGTTAAAACCGCATCGGTTTCATGTTGTATAAACAATTGGGTGTTTCGGGCAATGCGGGCACTGTAGTCTGTTGGTAAGGCAATGGCTTCGTCTAAAGAATTGGTGTGTAAACTCTGCGTATGCCCCATTACTGCAGCCATTGCCTCATACAGAGTACGGGCAACATTGTTGTAGGGATCCTGTTCGGTAAGACTCCAGCCACTGGTTTGGCAATGGGTTCTCAGAGCCCTGGATTTTTGATTTTTTGGAGAAAAATTACCCACCAGCTCCGACCATAGATACCGGGCTGCCCGCATTTTTGCAATTTCCATGGTATGATGCATGCCAATTCCCCAAAAAAAAGACAATCGAGGAGCAAAAGCATCAATGTCCAATCCGCTTTGAATTCCGGTTTTAATATATTCCAATCCGTCCGCTAAGGTGTAGGCAAGTTCCAAATCGGCGGGTGCACCGGCCTCATGCATATGATATCCACTAATGGAGATGGAATTAAATTTAGGCATCTTTGTAGCCGTATATTTAAAAATATCGGCAATCAATCGCATGCTGGCCTCTGGAGGATAGATGTAGGTATTTCGTACCATAAACTCCTTGAGAATATCGTTTTGAATGGTGCCGGATAATTGTTCAGGTGTTACGCCTTGTTCTTCAGCAGCAACAATGTAAAAAGCCATTATGGGTATTACCGCACCGTTCATGGTCATGGAAACACTCATTTGATCCAGCGGAATATCCTTAAATAACAATTTCATGTCTTCTACCGAATCAATTGCAACACCGGCCTTGCCCACATCGCCTTGCACCCTTTCATGATTGCTGTCATAGCCCCGGTGGGTAGCCAAATCAAATGCCACCGATAATCCTTTTTGCCCCGCTTTTAAATT
>CAWUNH010000319.1:0-2150 GCA_963923435.1 uncultured bacterium | reverse complement strand
TTTGAGTATAGCACATGGAATTTATTTCCTCATTGCTCAAATCAAAGCCAAAGGTTCCGGTTCCGAATCCGCCCCAGAAATCTCCGCCCCAGGTTAAATAAATCAGTTTGGGGTCCAGGGAGTAAAGATCGTTTTCGCAAGTATTATAAAGGGCGTAGGCCTCACTGTAAAAACGATTATGGGCTAATAGACTTCGGCAGGATTCATTGCACTGTTTTAAACCATGCGAGCGTTTATAAAAGGGTAAAAAAGTAAGCGTATTTGTTTTTACAAACCATGCGTCGCTTAAGCCGTTGTTAAGCGAATCGATGGAGCCTCCCAATAAAACCGTGCCGTTGGATAAAAGGCATGCTGAATTAAATTGGCAAGCCAGGTTTTCTTGAAATGTTTTATGAAACAGGGTGTCGCCATTTGTTTGGATTGCAACTACATAACCTTCGCCTTTTGGGTTTCCATAGCTCATGCTTTGGCCGTAAGCCAATGCCAGAGTGGCACTCAAAGGCAATAAACCGTTAAAGTAATCGTTTTCAGAACCGCCGCAGCTCAGCGATTGGGTCATTTGTCCGTTGGAATAATTGAGCTTCCATATCATGGCATCGTCTTTGCCTAAACCCGCATTTGAACTGTACCCGCAAACCAATAATTCCTGATTTGAATTCAGAATTACTCCTGTGGCTACATCCCAATCTGAAGTGCCCAATTGCGTTTCCCAAAGAATTTTTCCCGTTGATGATACATGAACCAGATAGGCATTGTAATCCGACTGTGGATTGGAGCTTGAAAATCCGGCTAAAACAAAACTGGAATCCCATGGATTGTATATAAAATCTTTAAACTGTTCGGCTAGAGAACCCCCGTAGCATTGGCTCCAGATCTGATTTCCAAGACTGTCTAAAACAATTAAATACCCGTCGGACTGGCCATTTCCAAAGCTGGAGCTGGTTCCGGCACAGGCAATAGTTTTGTTGGGAAGTTCAATTATTTTATTTCCAATTTCTATTCCGCTACCCCCCCAGCGGGTATAAAAATTTTTTAAATGCGTTTGGGCATTGGCACATAAAACGCTAAAGCAGATTATTGCTGAAATTAAAAAACGAAACATAATTGCGTGGTTAAATGGAATGCCAGTGGACTGTTTTTAAAGATAAAATTTTGCAGAGCACGGCCCTGAATTTCCAGAAAGCAACCCTTATAGCGGCCTCTTAATCCAAATCCATACTGCGTTTGACTAAATCCACCATAGGCTAAAAAAAACGAGGGGTTAACGAAACCCTTGCCAAAATAATGTTCTGTATAAATTAATGGAAGGTAAGCGGGAATAAAGCGGTATTGCAAACCGGCGCGAATGGTTTCAATTCCCTGCAAATTGGTATGCACGCATTCCAAGTGAATTTCTGCCGGCAATGGTGTTAAATACGAAGCATTGCTGTTGTTTGGCTGAGCGCTCAATGCAAGCCATGGGGTTTCAATGGAGTCCGATCCAAGCGATTGGGGTGATATGCCACTCCAGTAAAGGAGGGTATCCCATTGACGTACGTTGAGGTTTTGATGCCAACCAAGCAAACCCAGATTTCGGATTCCTGCGCTGATTTTCCAAACCGAGTCGAGCGCAGTTTCGCAAAAGGCCCTAAGTCCCAATCCAAATCCATTGATTTGATTGGAATTGTTTAGGTTAATTCCGGAAGATTGGTACCGGGCGTTTAAATACATACAAAGCGATTGTTCGGGCAAGGTATTGTCCAGACGGCTGTTGGGCAGAAGTTGAGCTTGGATGTTGCGGTTGCCCAAGATACCTCCAATTCCAAATTGAAAGGTCCAGCGCGATTTACGGTAACGCAGGGTCTCAAAAAAAAGCGATTTAAAACGGCTTAAATTAAATTGTCCAGGAGAAAGTTCGTACATGTTTTTATTGAGATTTCCTCTAAAAACAAGATCGAATAAATCACGGGAAAAAGTTATACTACCAGTCAGGTATTCTGCATAGCTCCATCGAAACGACTGTTTATTAGAGTTTGTAAACCGATAAGAAAGTTCAGTTTCTGCAAATCCACCGGCACTGTTAATTGGGTTAAGCTGTGACCATTCCGAGAAAATTTGCTCTGGAGTAATACTGTCTCTTATACACATCTCCGAGCCCACGAGACGTAGAG
>CAWUNH010000318.1:0-2155 GCA_963923435.1 uncultured bacterium | reverse complement strand
TGGGCTCGGAGATGTGTATAAGAGACAGAGCAAGACCGTTTTTAAGGCCGGATGATACAAGCCGTATCGGTTGTCGCTGATAACAACGCTGAGTGCCGGTTCAGATTTAATAAATGTATGCAGCCATTGTTTTTCCCTAAAACGCGTGATGCAAATTTTAAAAAGCTGGCGAATGGCGCTTTTCCAAAATACGGAGCGGGCACTGATATAAAATGAAAGCGATGGTAATTTAACCCTCCGCAAATGCGGAAAAGCTGCAGATAAAATTGGTTCGGTAGTTGGCGTAATGCCTAAAATGACCGTATTGTGGGGGATTAGCCGATGCACCAGTTCCAAACAACGGGTGGCGTGTCCAAGCCCCCAGTCTAATGGTGCAATTAAAATGGTTTCGTTTTTAAAATGGTTTATGCCATGAGCCTCGCTCACCGGAGTTTAATTAACAAAACTATGCGTCAATTTTAGCATAGCGTGCGTTTTTTTCAATAAACTCTCTGCGGGGTGGCACCTCGTCTCCCATTAACATGCTGAAAATGCGGTCGGCTTCTGCTGCGCTGTCAATATTTACAAGACGGAGCGTTCTTGAGTCGGGGTTTAAGGTTGTTTCCCATAACTGTTCGGCATTCATTTCTCCCAAACCTTTATAGCGCTGCACGTGAACAGAGTCTGTTTTTTCTCCTCCCATCTGTTTAATGGCCATGTCGCGCTGTTCTTCGTTCCAGCAATACTGCTGGTCTTTACCCTTTTTTACAAGGTATAAGGGCGGTGCAGCTATGTAAACATGCCCTCGCTCAATCAGTTCGCGCATATGCCTGAAAAAGAAGGTTAAGATTAATGTAGTTATGTGAGACCCGTCGACATCGGCATCGCACATAATAACAATTTTATGATACCGCAGTTTGTCAATATTAAGGGCCCGATCGTCCTCTTTGGTTCCTCTGAACACGCCAAGTGCCGTAAAAATATTTTTAATTTCCTCGTTTTCGTAAATTTTATATTCCAGGGCTTTTTCAACGTTTAGAATTTTTCCACGCAAGGGTAAAATGGCCTGAAATTCGCGGTTGCGGCCTTGTTTGGCGGTTCCTCCAGCACTGTCGCCCTCAACCAAAAACAGTTCGCATGCTACCGGATCGCCGCTGGCACAATCGGCCAGTTTTCCGGGCAAACCGGAACCGCTCATTACATTTTTTCGCTGAACAAGTTCACGGGCTTTGCGGGCTGCGTGTCGGGCAGTAGCCGCCAAAATTACCTTTTCCACAATGGTGCGGGCCTGGCGAGGATGCTCTTCTAAATAATGTTCAAGAGCCTCACTTATGGCAGTATCCACTGCTCCAATTGCTTCGGAGTTTCCTAACTTGGTTTTTGTTTGTCCTTCAAATTGCGGTTCTTGAACTTTAACGGAAATTACTGCGGTGAGGCCCTCTCTAAAATCGTCTCCGCTTATTTCAAATTTAACTTTTGAAAGCAAACCGTTTTTTTCAGCATAGGACTTTAACGTACGCGTGAGTCCGCGGCGAAACCCGCTAAGATGCGTTCCTCCCTCGTGGGTATTAATGTTGTTAACATAACTTTGAATGTTCTCACTAAAGGACGTGTTGTAAAGCATTGCAACCTCAACCGGAATTTGACCTTTGTCATGATCCATGTATATTGGCTCTTCGATTAGTTTTTCTTTTGCTCCATCGAGATAATTTACAAATTCTTTTAAGCCCCCTTCGCTGTAAAAGCGCTCCTGAAGCGGAACCTCTTGCTCGTTGTTGGCACGCTCATCAATAAGCGTAATGGCAATGCCTTTATTTAAAAAAGACAGTTCTCTCAATCGGTTGGCAAGGGTGGAATAATTGTATTCGGTTAACGTAAAAATATCGGTGTCGGGCTGAAAGGTTTGAATGGTTCCGCGGTATTCGGTTGCTCCGGTTTCTTTGGCCGGATATAAGGGTTTTCCGCAACTAAACTCTTGCATAACAATTTTTCCGTCACGGTGAACCTCGGTTTTCATATGCGTAGATAGGGCGTTTACACAACTGACCCCTACCCCGTGCAAACCACCTGAAACCTTGTAGGTGTCTTTGTCAAATTTACCTCCGGCATGTAATACCGTCATAACAACCTCAAGGGCACTGACTCCCATTTTTGGATGAATGCCTGTAGGTATCCC
>CAWUNH010000317.1:0-2155 GCA_963923435.1 uncultured bacterium | reverse complement strand
CTTTAGAGTTGTTTTTTTAAGGGGGGCAATACCGGTTTTTTTTAAGGCCGAAGATTTGGATGGAGTAGTTGTTTTAGAATTTTTAGCAACCGCTTTTCGATGGGCAATTCTTCGATCCGAAGCCTCTTCTGCCTCTGCACGGTGAATGGCGTCAATTTCCAATAACCATTCGGGTGCTATGTCATGAGCTACGTCGAAATCCTGAATGGTTAAATCCAAATGTTCAATATCGCTTTCCAAGGCTGTTAGTTCCATTTCTGCATCTAAAAAAGTAATTCGATGCACCAATTCGTTAAAAATGCCATCGATACTGCCCATTCCATCAACAGAATGGTATTTCGCCTGTACGGCATAATATTTTTTTAATGGCAATGTTTTAGTAATGTATTCTACAATCCGACGCCGAATAATTTGTTCGTTTTGATCATCGGGCCGACCACTGCTTTGACCCCTTAATAACAAACGTTTAATAAGCTCCTCTTCATCAACCTCTAAAGAAAGCAGGGCTGCAATACCCGATCCTTTTTTTTGCAGCAGGTCGTCCAAGGCTTCGGCCTGTGCCTGAGTTCTGGGAAATCCATCAAAAATAAACCCTTTGGCATGGGGATGCGCATCCAGTTTATGTTCAATCATTTCTATAACCACTGCATCCGGCACCAGTTCTCCGCGATCCATGATGGTTTTGGCTTTAGTTCCCAACGCACTGCCGGATTGAATTTCTGAGCGTAGCAAATCTCCCGTACTTAAATGGATTAATCCGTATTTATCAATTAAGCGTTGAGCCTGCGTACCCTTTCCTGCTCCGGGTGGGCCAAATAATACCAAGTTGAGTTTTTTTTCCATTCTTATTATTCTAATTCGTACAATGCTGGTAAATTTCGACCCTTACCGTTGTAATCCAATCCGTAACCAACCACAAAAGCAGAAGGCAGGGTAATTCCAGCGTATGAAATTTTTATGGTCTCGCGGTACACCTGAGGTTTAAAAAAAAGAGTTGCAACCTTGCATTCCAAAGCCCCTGCATTCATAATTTCCGAATGTACAGATTTGATGGTGGAGCCCGTATCCACTATGTCTTCCAAAACTATAACCAATCGATTTTTAAAAGAACGGTCGGATTTTAATTCCCAGTTTACTGATGTCGATTGCAGGCCTATATAACTTTTAACTTTAATAAACGTAAGATCCAACGGAAAATCAAACCTGCGGATTAAATCGGCAGCAAACATAAAAGAACCGTTTAAAACCACTACAAACAATGGGTTTTTATCTTTGATGTCGTTTGAAATTTGTTGTGCCATGGACGTGACGGCCTTTGAAATTTCGTTGGCATCCAGTTTTTTTTGAAAGCGCTTGTTTTCGATGTTAATTCGCGTGGCCAAGGTGGTTTAAAGTTAAAGTTTTTTTAGACATTTGCATGTGTCCAAAATTGGAAAGGATATAGACCATGCTGCCGAATTACTTAAAAGCGGACAGCTAATCGGAATTCCTACCGAAACGGTTTATGGACTGGCCGCCCATGCGTTTTCAGAGCCGGCTCTTATCAACGTATTTAAAGCCAAAAACCGGCCGTATTTCGATCCCTTGATTGTTCATGTGAGTAGCATGGAGCGTTTGCATGATATTGCCGAAATTACAGATGAACGCCTTAGTGCACTGGCTCAACATTTTTGGCCGGGTCCACTAACGCTGCTACTACCCAAAAAAAAAAACATACCAGATTTAATTACCAGCGGACTGCCACGTGTTGGCGTCCGTATTCCAAACCATCCCATGGTTTTGGAACTGCTCAATAAAATTGATTTTCCTGTTGCAGCACCCAGTGCCAACCCCTTTGGATATATCAGTCCAACCGAAGCAGCCCATGTGGTTTCGCAACTGCATGACAACGTACCTTATGTGTTGGATGGAGGTCCCTGCAATGTAGGGTTAGAATCCAGCATTGTTGGTATTGAAAACCACGCGCTTACATTATATCGGGCCGGAGGCATTAGTATTGAAGCCATTCGTCAGGTTGCCGGATCCTTATCGGTTAAATTAAACCAATCCGACAATCCCTTAACTCCTGGACAACTCAAGAGTCATTATGCTCCCAAAACTCGGTTGATTGCTGGCCCTTTATCGGAACTTATCCCAAAATTTAAATCGTACCGTA
>CAWUNH010000316.1:0-2156 GCA_963923435.1 uncultured bacterium | reverse complement strand
GTTAATAACTGCACCAATACTTCAGCCATACAGGTCACTGTATATCCTGCTCCGGTATTAACAATTAACGCCTCCAAACCCTATGTATGTGCGGGAGACAGCATTGCCTTAACAGCTTCCGGTGCGCAATCCTACACCTGGACGGGCAATATTTTTAATGGGGCTGCATTTCAGCCATCCGTATCAGGAACCTATTCCGTTTTTGGTACCAGTGCGGCTGGTTGTAATAATTTAATACCAGCCAGCTTTAATGTTTCCGTCAATCCTTTGCCCAATTTAAGTGTGAGTTCGAGCACTACCGGTGTTTGTTTGGGTGGCTCGGTTAGTATTGGTGCAACAGGAGCTCAAACCTATAGTTTCACAGGTAATATTTCAAACGGAGTGGCCTTTATACCCAATGCCACCACTACCTATTCGATCATAGGATTTAGCAATGCCGGCTGTAGTAAAAAAGATTCGGTTAAAGTGCGGGTTTACCCGGTTCCTTCACCAACCATTGCCTTTTATCCTGAACCCTCAATATGTTTAAACAGTACAGTAGCCATTGTTGTAAAGGGGGTAAAATCTATCCTGTGGAAAACACCTCTTGGAAATTCTTTTGTTGGAGACTCTGTAAACATTAAATTAAACGATTTTAATTACAGCGGCGTTTTTTCACTCACCGTAGTAGATACCAACGGATGCAAGGCCTATCAAACAAAAAATGTAACCGTAATGCCCTTACCCTACGGGACCTTAATTGGGGACAAAATGTCCGGTTGTGCCCCTTTGTGTGGAAATTATAATTTTTCCAGCAATACCAATACTGCCAGTATTTTTGTACGCTGGGTAATCGATCAAAAAACCACCCGAGAACCTCAGTTTGCCTACTGTTTTGATACTCCTGGCCCACATTCTGTGGTAGGATTTTACAGAAGTACGCTTACGGGATGTACCAATACCGATACGTTTGTAATCAATGTATTTCCAAATCCCATTTCGGCATGGTCGCATTACCCAGAAAATCCCGAAGCATTGGTTGAAGAGGTAGAATTTACAAACCTTACCAAGGGTACGCTTAGCAAAACCATTTGGAAATTTTCTGGAGATCCGCCTTACACGTCTAAAATAAAAAATCCAAAATATACGTTCGATCAACCCGGTACGCATTCCGTGACTCTTATTTCGGTTAACGAGCAGGGATGTTCCGACACCTTGGTAAAAAACATTCAGGTTTTGGAAGATTATCATGTTTACGTGCCCGATGTTTTTACTCCGAACGGCGACGGATTAAACGATTTGTTTCAGCCCATAATACAGGGCGTTCGTTTGTATAAAATATTCCTTTATAACCGTTCCGGAAGTTTGGTGTTTTCTTCTCAAAACATCGAAGATTCATGGGATGGAACCCTGAATGGAACGGACCTTGAGCAAGGCGTATACCAGTGGGTGATGGAGGTTTCAACTTCTAAAGAAGTGTACAAGAAATTAAGCGGACAAGTTTATTTATCGCGCTAAGTTCAAGTTGAATTTAATCAAATAAGAAACTATACTTATCCCACAGTTAATAGTTGTGGGATAAAACGGAAAAAATTATTTCTTTTTGGAGTAACGGCTTCTAAACTTATCGACACGACCTGCGGTATCTACCAATACTTGTTTGCCTGTATAAAAAGGGTGAGAGCTCATACTGATATCCAATTTAACCAATGGATATTCTTGTCCGTCTTCCCATTTTTCAGTTTCTTTGGTTTCAGCACAAGAGCGGGTTAAAAAAGCATAACCGTTGGACATGTCTTTAAATATGCAAAAACGGTAATTTTCGGGATGAATCTCTTTTTTCATAAAATTGGAGGGCAAATATACAAAATTTAAAGTTTATAAAAACAAAAATTTTTCGGTTAAAACCGAGGATAATTTTGTGTTTTAATTAAGTTTAACTATCTTAGCACTTTAATCCTTATGAGGACTCGATATCATATTAACCTTATGTCCAAAACCATGAACCGCTATTTAATCAACTTTTGTTTACTGGTTATTACGCTCCAGGTCGCAAAAGCTCAGCAAGACCCCCTGTTTACTCAGTTTATGAATAATAAGCTCATTTACAATCCGGGGTATGCCGGAACTCCCGGAGGATACTGCGGTGCTTTGCAGTACCGTAAACAATGGGCGGG
>CAWUNH010000315.1:0-2157 GCA_963923435.1 uncultured bacterium | reverse complement strand
TATTAGCCTCTGCCATTATTATAGCGCTTCTAGTATTTGTGTTGGACTTTGTATTTGAGTTTGGAATGACTCAGATTTACGATTTATTTAAATAAGAAAATACCATGAATACGCCAAACACCTCGGAAATTTCAAAAAAATGGTATGTTGTGCGCGCCATCAGCGGGCAGGAAAAAAAAGTAAAACATTATATTGAAGTTGAAATTGCTCGTTTAAAACTGGAATCCTACGTTTCTCAGGTGCTGATACCCACAGAAAAAGTAATTCAAATTCGTAACGGAAAAAAAACAACCAAAGAGCGTTCGTTTTATCCGGGTTACATTTTAGTAGAAGCCCAGTTAATTGGAGAAATTCCACACATTATTCGAAATATTACCGGTGTAATTGGATTTTTAGGGGAATCAAAAGGTGGCGATCCTGTTCCTATGCGAATTGGAGAGGTAAACCGAATTTTAGGTAAGGTAGATGAATTAACCGAAAGTGAAGGAACCCTTACCACCCAATATACAGTAGGAGAATCCGTGAAAGTAATTAACGGACCCTTTAACGGTTTTAACGGTATAATTGAAGAAATTCTTGAAGATAAACGAAAAATTAAAGTAACTGTTAAAATTTTTGGACGCAAAACTCCACTCGAACTCAATTACGGTGAAGTTGAAATTGAATAATATGATTGATCGCATTGAACACAACCTTACTATTAATGAGACGCTTTGCTGCTTCCAACTCAAAGCTAATAGAAGGGGATGTTCAATTTTAAAACCAATAAATAAAAAATAACCATGGCAAAACAGTTAAGCGCAATTGTAAAATTGCAAATCAAAGGCGGGGCTGCGAATCCTTCCCCTCCTATTGGTCCTGCTTTAGGTGCTAAAGGTGTAAACATTATGGAGTTCTGCAAGCAGTTTAATGCCCGAACTCAAGATAATGCCGGTAAAATATTACCGGTTATTATCAACGTTTACACCGATAAATCGTTTGATTTTGTTATCAAGCGTCCACCCGTAGCCGTACAAATTATGGAATTGGCTAAAATCAAATCCGGGTCCGCAACCAGTAACCGAAAAAAAGTAGGTTCACTCTCTTGGGATCAGGTTCGAAAAATTGCTGAAGACAAAATGGTAGATATGAACTGTTTTACAGTTGAATCGGCCATGTCCATGATTGCAGGTACTGCCCGTTCAATGGGAGTTACGGTATCAGGAACCAAACCTTTTTAAAACAAACATAAATTAAAAGCTTAAAAATGGCAACGTTGACTAAAAAAAGAAAGGCTGCTGAATCTAAATTCAATGCAGCCAAATCGTATACCATTCCAGAGGCTTCAAAAATTGTAAAGGAAATTACCTTCACTAAATTTGATGCTTCCGTAGATTTGGCCATACGCTTAGGAGTTGATCCACGAAAAGCGAATCAGATGGTACGGGGGACGGTTACTCTTCCCCATGGAACCGGTAAAACCATGCGAGTTTTGGCACTTGTTACCCCCGATAAGGAACAAGAAGCAAAACAAGCCGGTGCTGACTTCGTAGGATTGGATGAATTTGTAGAAAAAATCAAAGGCGGCTGGACCGATATTGATGTAATAATAACCATGCCATCGGTAATGGGAAAAGTGGGTGCTCTGGGGCGAATTTTAGGTCCAAGAGGATTAATGCCCAATCCTAAAACAGGTACCGTTACCATGGATGTTGCAAAAGCGGTACAAGATGCCAAAGGCGGTAAAATCGACTTTAAAGTTGATAAATCCGGTATTATTCATGCCAGTGTTGGAAAAGTTTCATTTGATGCGCAAAAAATTTCTGAAAATGCTCAGGAATTAATGCAAACCATCATGAAATTAAAACCAAGCAGTGCCAAAGGTGCCTACGTACGTTCAGTAACCATGAGTTCGACCATGAGTCCCGGAATTCAAATTGATACCAAACTGTTTTCTTAAAAACTTGGACACATGAACAAGGCAGAAAAAACCAAACAAATTGAACAATTAACAGAACTGTTAAACGCAAATGATAAAATTTATTTAGCAGACTGTTCTACCCTAACGGTCGAAAAAGTAAACACTTTTCGACGTATGTGTTTTCAAAAAAACATTAAAGTAACGGTTGTTAAAAACACCCTGCTTAAAAAAGCCATGGAACTGTCTCTTATACACAT
>CAWUNH010000314.1:0-2160 GCA_963923435.1 uncultured bacterium | reverse complement strand
GAGAAATCACGTTTTATACGCAGGGTCAGTTTACGGATTTGTGTAAAGGGCCTCATTTACCGCATACCGGATATATCAAGGCAGTTAAATTAATGAATGTAGCCGGAGCGTATTGGAAAGGGGATGAAAAAAATAAAATGTTAACCCGTATTTACGGCATAGCATTTCCTAAAGAAAAAGAACTTAAGGCCTATCTTACCATGCTTGAAGAGGCTAAAAAACGGGATCACCGTAAATTGGGTAAAGAACTGGAATTGTTTACATTTTCTGAAAAAGTTGGAATGGGATTGCCTTTGTGGTTACCTAAAGGGGCCATGTTGCGCGAACGCTTGATTCAATTTATGCAGCAGGCCCAATTAAAAGCGGGCTATGTTCCAGTAGCTACACCACATATTGCACACAAAGATTTATACGTTTGTTCCGGGCATTACGAAAAATACGGCAGCGATGCTTTTAAACCCATTCTTACCCCTCATCCGGGAGAAGAATTTTATTTAAAACCAATGAACTGTCCGCACCACTGTGAAATTTTTAAGGCCATGCCACGATCCTATAAAGATTTACCGGTCCGGCTTGCAGAATTTGGAACGGTATACCGTTACGAACAGCATGGCGAACTGCACGGTTTAACGCGGGTTCGTGGATTTACACAGGACGATGCTCATTTGTTTGTTCGGCCCGATCAGGTTAAAGAAGAGTTTTGCAAGGTTATTGACCTGGTACTGCATGTATTTAAGGCGCTTAAATTTGAAGATTACATTGCTCAAATTTCATTAAAAGATCCCGATCAACCCGGTAAATACATGGGTAACGAGCAAAATTGGAAACTGGCCGAACAGGCTATTGTAGAATCTGCCCAAGAAAAAGGGTTAAAAACCATTGTGGAGCTGGGAGAAGCCGCCTTTTACGGACCCAAATTAGATTTTATGGTGCGCGATGCAATCGGACGAAAGTGGCAGCTGGGCACCATTCAGGTAGATTACAATTTGCCCGAGCGCTTTGAGCTGGAATACACCGGCAGCGACAATCAAAAGCACCGTCCGGTGATGATTCACCGTGCTCCATTTGGAAGTTTAGAACGTTTTATAGCACTTTTAATTGAACATTGCGGCGGACAATTTCCGCTATGGCTTAGTCCTGAACAATTTTCCATACTCCCCATTTCTGAAAAATACAACGACTATGCCCAGCAAATTATGCATCAACTACAATCGTATAATTTGAGAGGTTTTGTTGACGACCGAAATGAAAAAATTGGAAAAAAAATACGGGATCAGGAAGTACGTAAAATACCATTTATGCTAATTGTAGGTGAAAAAGAACAGCAGGAGCAACAAGTATCGGTTCGAGAACACGGGCGGGGTGATTCAGGAGTCATGAGTACGGAGGCTTTTTCGCAACATCTTAAAAAGATAATCGACCAAGATCTGAATTAAAGGATATTGTTTATTTTCGTAGTCGTAAAAACCAGTTAAACTAAAAACGGAGGAACTATCAATTCAAATCAAAAAAGCCCCTCTTCGTCAGGGCCCCCCAGACCACCACGTGGATTAAAAGCAGGGTTTAAAAGACCCGGAGTAAAAGAAGAACTTCACCGAATAAATCAACGCATTACAGCCCCTAAAGTAAGGGTTGTTGCAGAAGGCATACAACCCGGGGTTTACCCCATTGCTCAAGCCATTAAAATGGCAGAAGAGATGGGCTTGGATTTGGTTGAAATTGCGGCACAGGTTGATCCCCCGGTATGTAAAATAGTAGATTACAGTAAATTTTTATACGAGCAAAAGAAAAAGGCCAAGGAAATGAAAGCCAAAGCCGCCAAAATTGTAATAAAAGACATTCGTTTTGGACCACATACCGATGAACACGATTATAATTTTAAAAAAAATCACGCCATTAAATTTTTACAAGAAGGTTGTAAGGTAAAGGCCTACGTATTTTTTAGAGGCCGCGAGATTGTTTTTAAAGAACAGGGCGAGCTGCTGCTTTTAAAGTTTGCCAGTGAACTGGAGGCCTATGGAAAAGTTGAGCAGTTACCGGCCATGGAAGGCAAAAAGATGAATCTTTTAATTGGACCCAAAAAACCCAAGTAATTATTTTTTTTGATCTTGTAAAATTTGGGTAGCTTCAAAAAGATACAAATCTTTGGATAAGTTTTCT
>CAWUNH010000313.1:0-2163 GCA_963923435.1 uncultured bacterium | reverse complement strand
TTAATTTCTTTGTGAAGGGTCATACGCTTTAGAACCGAATTGTATTTTTTTAATTCCAATCGTTCTGTAGTGTTTTTTTTATTTTTAGTAGTAATGTATCTGGATGTGCCGGGCTTTCCACTTTCTTTGTGTTCGGTACATTCTAAAATAACCTGAATGCGATTTCCTTTTTTTGCCATAACAATATTATGCTAAAATTCCGTTGCTGCGGGCATCTTTTAAACAAGCCGAAAGCCCTTTTTTATTAATGTTTTTTAAAGCCGATGTAGAAACCCTGAGCGTAATCCAGGTTTGTGTATCCGAATCAAAAAAACGTTTACGTTTTAAATTTACTTTAAATTGGCGGCGGGTTTTTCGATTAGAAAAAGATACATGGTTTCCGCCCATTGCTTTTTTTCCGGTTAACTGACAAATGCGTGACATATATTAGAACCCTTTTAAGGGATGGCAAATTTAATAAAAATATTCTGAATTTAAAAAATATCATCCTCTTTAATAGCAAGAGTTTTTCATTATTTACAATGTAATTAATTGATATTTAGATTTTTACATCAAAAATACGGTCCTGACCCAATATAAAGGAAGGGCTGCTAGTATTAAATTCAGGTGCCCTAACACCCTTTCCTAAATACAATTGGGTATTTACCAATTTAACAATCCGATCGTAACAACGCTCTTTAATAAAACTCTCTAAAACCCGTTTTCCGCCTTCCACCAAGACGCTGTGTATATTTAATTGGTAAATCACCTCTAGCAACTCTTTAACACTGGGGTTAAATGTATTTAAAAAGGTTTTATGAGCATCGGAATGTCCTGTTCCATTTAATAACAGATGGGTTTTAGCCGCATTGTTAAAAATAAACAGCTCGGGTGACGGTTGTAACTCAGTAGCCCAAATTAAACGCAACGGATTAAATCCCTCAGCCAAGCGAACGGTTAATTGAGGATTATCCGTTAAAACGGTTTTTTTACCCACCAGTATGGCCTGATGTCTTGCTCTTAATTGATGAACCCATTGATCGGTTTCGGGACCGGTAATTTTAACCTTTTGGGCTTGCAAATGCGCATTTACGGAAGCCATAAAACCGTCGGCCGATTCTGCCCATTTTAATGTAACAAAAGGACGTTTTTGGGCATGCATGGAGTAAAAAGATGCGTTAAGTTGCCTTGCTTGTGTTTCCAATAATCCACAACGTACTTCAATGCCGGCAGAAAGCAATTTTTGAATGCCTTTTCCGCGCACCAATGGGTTGGGATCTTCCGAAGCAATAATCACGCGTGGAATATTGGATTGGATAATAAAATCGGCACAGGGTGGTGTTTTTCCATAATGTGCACAGGGCTCTAGCGTTACCAATAAGAGGCATTCGTTACGCGGAATGTTAGCGGGAATTTGTTCAATGGCCAAACGCTCCGCATGGGCAGATCCATATTGCCGATGATAGGCCTCCGATACAATTGCATGGTTGTGTATAACAAGCGCACCCACCATGGGATTGGGTTCTACCGCGCCTTTACCTTTGGCTGCCAATTCAAGAGCCCGCAGCATAAATTGCGAAAATTCAAGCATGCCGTTATTAATTA
The DNA here is from genome assembly GCA_963923435.1 of uncultured bacterium. Taxonomy (GTDB): domain Bacteria; phylum Bacteroidota; class Bacteroidia; order B-17B0; family Aurantibacillaceae; genus Aurantibacillus. Next base: position 579 of record CAWUNH010000313.1, on the reverse strand, counting down.
GTAACTTTAAAACTTAAAATTACAAAACATGTTTGACCAATTACAGGATAAACTGGACCGAGCGTTTAAAGTTTTAAAAGGACAGGGTAAAATCACGGAAATAAATGTAGCCGAAACGCTTAAAGAAGTGCGTAAGGCGCTTTTAGATGCCGACGTTAATTATAAAGTTGCCAAATCCTTTACCGATCGCATTAAAGAAAAAGCGTTGGGCCAACAGGTGTTAACAGCCGTATCACCCGGACAATTGCTTATAAAAATTACACACGACGAATTGGTACAGCTGATGGGAGGCGCCAAAACCGATTTAAACCTACACTCCAATCCCACCGTAATATTAATGAGTGGTTTGCAAGGTTCGGGTAAAACAACGTTTAGTGGAAAATTAGCCTACCATCTTAAACACAAAAAAGGTAAAAAACCGCTTTTGGTTGCAGCAGACGTATACCGACCGGCTGCCATCGATCAGCTGCATGTTTTAGGTACTCAATTGGAAATTGATGTTTTTAGTAACCGCAACGAAACCAATCCGGTAGTTATAGCCCAAGCAGCTCTGCAGCATGCTAAAGAACAGGCCCATAC
>CAWUNH010000312.1:0-2168 GCA_963923435.1 uncultured bacterium | reverse complement strand
AGACGCCGTTAAATTAGGACTAAAAATTAGGTCTAAATCAGAAGCTCAAAAAAAGGCAAAAGCACTTTTACAGGAATTGGGCCTGGAGCAACGCAGTTTAAACAAACCATCGGCATTAAGCGGCGGCGAACAACAGCGGGTTGCCGTTGCCAGAGCTTTGGTTAATGCTCCTAAAATTATTTTTGCCGATGAACCGAGTGGTAATTTGGACAGTTTAAATGCTCAAAAACTGCACGATTTGTTTTTTGAACTTCGTCAAAAATACGGATTCACCTTTGTTATTGTAACCCATAATACCGAATTAGCAGCCCGCGCCGACCGCCAAATTCAATTGATTGACGGTCAAATTGCAGGATCGGTTAATTAATTTTTTTTTCCAATTTCCAGCTTAACCAGCTTAATCCAGATCCAATCAGGGCGCCAATAATTACATCGCTGGGATAATGCACGCCCAATTGAATCCTGCTGAAGCCAACCCAGCCAGCATAGCAGTATGAAGGGACAAGAACATACCATTTAGGATATTCCAAACTCAAGCTGGTGGCAATATTAAATGCGGTAGAGGCGTGCCCGCTAGGAAGACTGTATCCATCCGCCGAAGGATCGTAACATTGAATCATAAGATTCTGTTCGTAGGGCCTTGGGCGTTTAAAGCCTTCTTTTAACATCCAGGTTACAAGCGCATTACTTACAATACCGGTAGTTATACGAAGGGCCCGCCGTTTTGAAAGACTGTCTTTTTTTACAAAGGCTTTAAAGCAGCTCAGTGCAGGAATACCTGTTCCAACCCAATAAACCGATTTTCCAAGTTGCTGATGAAGGGTTGTTAAATGGTTTGTTGTATTTGCAGATTGCACCAGCGAGGATTCCCAGGATGCGGTTTGTGCATGCAAAATGCCGAACAGTCCTCCTAAAAATCCAATGATAGAAATTCGCATTAACCCATTAATATACCGGCAATGGCCGCAGAAAGATAACTGGCAAGGGTTCCGCCAAGAAGGGCCTTTAAGCCTAATTTAGCAAGTTGGCTTCTTTTTTCAGGCACTAAGGTTCCAATACCGCCAATTTGCATACCAACGGAGGCAAAATTTGCAAACCCACAAATTGCAAAACTGGCAATGGCGTTAGCTTTTTCACTTAAGGGATGGGTTAGTTTATGAGTCAGGGTATCAAAGGCAACAAATTCGTTAATGCTTAATTTTTGACCCATTAACATGGCAACCGGGAGCGTATCGGAACCGTTAGCGCCCATGCACCAGGCTATGGGATAAAACAAAGCTCCAAATAGGGTATCCAATGACAATTGGGGATACCAGTTGCCAATTTTACCCAGCCATCCCAAACCATAATTAACAAGCGAAATAAGGGCAATAAAACCAATTAACATGGCAATAACATTAAGTGCAATTTTCATGCCTTCTGCAGCTCCGTGACTGATGGCATCGATGCTGTTAGCATAGGGTTTATGTACCTGAAGTCTTACTTTTCCGGAGGTTTCAGAAACTTCGGTTTCGGGAATTAATATTTTAGAAATTACTAATGCTCCGGGAGCAGCCATAATACTGGCAGCCAGGAGATATTCGGCCTTAGCCCCCATGTTTACGTATACAATTAAAATACCCCCTGCAATACAGGCCATACTGCCGGTCATAGAGGACAGCATTTCGGACCGCGTCATGCCCTTTAAGTAGGGACGAATCATGACCTGAGCTTCCACCTGTCCAACAAAAGCACTGGCCACATTGCTCAAAGCTTCGGAGCCGCTAACGCGCATTAAACGGTTCATGCTTTTAGCCAAAACAAGTACCACCCCTTGCAAAACACCCAGTTGATAGCATAAAGCCACTAACACACAAACCAAAATAATGGTAGCGGTTACACTAAATGCAAATACAAATGTTTGAGGGCTTCCATAGGGGGTAGATTGATTAGCTGCATGCCCTACCATTAAACCACCAAAAACAAATTCGGCGCCCTTGGTAGCAAACTGCTCTAATTTAGACATGCCACTTCCCAAAATTGAAAAGAAACGTGTAATCCATTGCACTTTTAAGATTAACACAGCCAAAAGTAATTGCAACATTAATCCGACAAGAACCAATCGACCAGAAATGGCCTTGCGATTTTCAGACATCAAATACGCTATACCCAGTAATAATACAATTCCA
>CAWUNH010000311.1:0-2179 GCA_963923435.1 uncultured bacterium | reverse complement strand
GATTTTGAAGACTTCATGGACGACGACACCAAAGACTCGTATAAATACGATACCGGATATCAGCCCGATACGCCTGCCGGAGTCGAATTGTTTTCAGCCAGCACACAGCCGGTTTTTCAGCATCTGACCGATCAGGTTCATTTGCTTCAGTTGGATGCCGATGCCACATTTATTGCAGATTATCTAATTGGCAGCTTGGATGAGGACGGGTATTTACACCGATCCATGGACATGATTCAGGACGACTTGGTATTTAATTATAATCTTCATGTTTCGCTGCAGCAACTGGAGGCCATTTTACATAAAATACAAAGTCTTGATCCGCCCGGAATTGCTGCCCGCAATGTTCAGGAATGTTTACGAATTCAGCTTCAACGAAAAGAGCATCAAACCAAAGAAATTCAGTGGGCTTTAGTACTGGTGAATTCGTATATGGATGAATTAACTAAAAAAAATTACGATCGCATTCAAAAAAAAACAGGACTCTCTCGGGAAGATTTAAAAGAGGTTATTTTTGAAATTGAACAACTGGAGCCACGACCGGGCCTGGGGCTTAGTTCCGGCAACGAACGACAGGACATTGTGCCGGATATTATTATAGGAATAGAATCTGCACGTATTGAAATAAGCCTTAACGGCCGGCAGCTTCCAGATTTAAAAATTAGCAAGGAGTATATTGAAATGCTGGACCTGTATAGAAAATCCAAAGATGATAAAAGCAAGGAAGCGGCAGGTTTTGTAAAATCTAAAATTGACCAAGCCCAATGGTTTATTGACGCTTTGGGACAGCGCCAGAGAACATTAATTGTATGCGTAAAGGCCATTACCGATGTTCAGCGAAAATTTCTTTTAAGCGGTGATCCGGCCGATATCCGCCCGCTATTATTAAAAGACATAGCACAAACCGTGGGATTGGATTTATCAACCGTTTCCCGGGTAGTTAACAGTAAATACGTTCAAACACCTTACGGAACCTTTTTATTAAAACAGTTTTTTAGCGAGGGAATGTCTAATCAAGAAGGAGAAGACGTTAGTACCGTAGAGGTAAAAACCAAATTAAAAGCCCTGATTGATCTCGAAAATAAATTAGAACCTCTGAGCGACGATGCCCTGTGCGAAGAGCTAAAACGCCAGGGGTATCCTCTGGCTCGCAGAACCGTTGCCAAATACCGAGAATCGCTGCATATTCCTGTAGCAAGACTGCGAAAAACAGTTTAGATAAAACACTTTTTTAAGCGCCATTAATCAAGATTCCATAACAAGGGCAACCGTTGCATTTGCGTGGCCGTTCGCAATTGAATTACATACATGCCGGGCGATTCCAACAAGCCTTTAAATTCCGAATGAAAAGGACCTTTGAAGCATTGGATGCGCTGACCGGAGAGATTAAAAACCTCAATTTGAATTAGATTGTCCGGTAAATGTATAATTTCAAAACTATGGTTTACTGGATTGCTTTTAAAACAAACTTGTGTAAAGGGGTTTAAAGGCTCTCCTGCTTCAGAAATTTGAATAAACGCCGAGCTGCTGTCCTGAATACAAGGATGAAGGCATTTTAGCTGTAGGTTGTAAATTCCGTTTGATCCGTATACAACCGAGGCCGTAGGACCAGCAGCTAAAACCCCGTTGTTAAAATCCCAAGAATATACCGAGCCGGGGAATGGCGTTTTTACCCCGACCTGAACCGTGTTAGCGGATATAGAATTTGTAAAATCAGCAATGGATTTTAATTGTAAAACGCAAAGAGCCGTATCTCGGGCCCCCATTCCCACATTGTAATAGGAGCCACTGGAACCGGTTTCCAATTTAACCGGACGGACTAAATATTCATAAACGCCCTTATACAACAAACACGTTTGGGTATAGCTGGTATTTGCAATGGGCTGCAAATTTATTTTTTGAAACACCGACTGACTGTCGTTACGCATGTATAGGTTATATCCTAACAGTCCGGGCTCTTGAGAAGGCGCCCAGGTAATGGTTGCCTGATGACCACCGATTGTGGCGGTGACCTGATTGACGGGCATTAAAGGATCTTGAGTGAGGGTGGGATCGCCCATAAGTGCATTGTGAATCCATTTTCCGGTTATGCCTGTTGGGCTAGCAAAATAAAGCCCCCCGGGATTGTTTTGAGTGAGCAAAAGTCCAGAACCGATAACATCTCCCAGACCCATGTAAT
>CAWUNH010000310.1:0-2189 GCA_963923435.1 uncultured bacterium | reverse complement strand
CTATGAGGCGCAAGTTTTATATTGATGGATTCATTATTTAAAAGTTTTTTTAAAGAACCTATATTAGTAAACGTAAGCGGCGACTTAATTAACAGATAGGATGTTTTATCAGTTGTTATAATTTGCGTATTGCATTTAAATGTATTTTTTACAGACAATCCTTTAAGCCAGTTAATTATTAGGGTTAAGGCAATTCCCGTTGAAACACCCATAAGCAAATCGGTTAAAAGGGTCATTAAAATGGTTGAAATAAAAACAATAAATTCAATTTTATTTTTTTTAAAAACATGCACAAACGATTTTGGATGTGTTAGTTTAAAACCCACGTAAATTAACATAGCCGACAATGCAACATTTGGAATCCATTCTATAATGCTTTGAGCAAAACATAGGGTTAACAATAAAAATCCACCGTGAAAAAAATTTGACCAACGTGTTTTTGCACCGTATCCAATATTTGCCGAACTTCTGGCAACTTCGCTAATCATGGGTAAACCTCCCAGTAAACCTGACAATACATTTCCAATACCCACTGCCCAAAGATCTTTATTAAAATTGCTTTTACGTTTATAGGGATCTAATTGATCCATGGCTTTTGCAGTTAATAAGGATTCTATAGAACCTATTAAAGAAAACAACACAATGTATTGAATAACAACAGAAGGTTTTTTCCATACGATACTAAAATCTGCTTTAATAAGGGATTGGTTGATAATATCGCCTATATTGCCAATTTTAACTAAGGCATAATTTTGAATTTCGCCTTCGGTTTTTATATGTAATAAAATTCCTAATGGTACCGATACAAGCAATACGATGAGAGGGGGTGGTATTTTTTTGATAAACGTAAATGGGACTGCATTTAATATAAACATAAGCACCAAACAGGTTATTCCAATTTCAGTTAAATGCGTGTTTTCATGAATTATACTTTCCGGGATTTTTTTTAATAATTCAATTGTGTCCAATCCTTTTAATTCTGATGGATTTATTCCAAACAGTAAATTAATTTGTTTACTCATGATTATTATACCAATGGCAGCCAACATGCCGTGAACTGCAATACTTGGAAAATAATCTGCAAGCGATCCCCATTTTAACACACCAAACAATATTTGCAAGACCGAGGCCAAACAAATAATAGCACAGGTGTATTTCCAGCCAATTTCTCCATCTCCAGTTGCTGAAACACAGCCAGCTACAATTACGATGAGTCCTGCAGCAGGTCCTTTAATTGAAATTCTAGAACCCATAAAAAAACTTACAACCAAGCCTCCAATTATTGCTGTAACAATTCCGTAAACTGCTGGAAATAACGAAGCTTTTGCAATTCCTAAACTTAAAGGCATGGCTAATAAAAAAACCAAAAAACCTGAAATTAATTCCGATTTCCAGTATTTTTTTAATCCTTTTAATCCATCCGATGGATTTGTCAATGTTTCAGATTTTGATGTTTTCATTTGATTTATGCTCGTTTATATGAATTTAATTGTGGTTGATTTAATACGGGGCCTAAAAAAAGTCTGCTGTAAAGTCTAATTAATGCTAAACCGTCTATTATAAAGCTTAGCGAAATAAAAATCACCAATGCAAATTGGTTTGGATTTATATGGCTAAAAAATAAATCTTCTCCTAAAAAAGTGCTGCTAATTGGAAATCCGGTTAACATTAAACATCCCAGTAAAAACACAAATGCAAGTTTTGGCATGTGATGACCAATGCCATTGTATTCGAGTATATTTAAATTTAAATAATGGCCTTTTAAAATAAATATAATACTGGTACATATTAAACATCCTATACCAATACCACTCCAGTAAATAAGTAATTCATTTAAATGAATGGTTTCATTTAACGTTATAGAGAGTGTTACAAAAACATGATTTAATAAAATACAAAACATAAGCACGTATAGATTATTTGTTTCTGAAAACGCTTTAAGTATTAATATAAACCCCGTTGCACTAAACAACACTGGAACTAAATCCATTAATTTTTTTGGAATTTGATTTTTATAAAAAAATAATAAAATTGTAAAAATTAAAATAATCATAGTATGTATTATAACCTTAAGGCTAGATTTAAAGGAAATAATTCGGCCTAATTTTTTTAACGGATGCCAAAAATATTTATGAAATAAAGCATCCATATGAAATTCATATCTGTCTCTTATACACATCTCCGAGCCC
>CAWUNH010000309.1:0-2196 GCA_963923435.1 uncultured bacterium | reverse complement strand
AATAATTCGTTTTCTTTAAAATACTTTATTGAAGCATAGTCGGTTATACCGGGCTTTAATTGCAATACCTTAAGCTGATCGGGAGTATATAAATTTACAAAGTATGGCACCTCGGGCCGCGGACCCACAACACTCATTGATCCAATAAGAACATTAATAAATTGTGGCCATTCGTCAATTTTAAATTTTCTTAATATTCGGCCAAATGAGGTTATTCTGGTTTCGTTGGGCTTAGTGGTCAGTAAACCCTGTTGATCCGTATTTACGCCCATGGTTCTGAATTTAAAAAGCGAAAATTGAACCCCCTTTAAGCCTACGCGTTTTTGAATATAAAATACCGGACCCGGGGATGTTGCTTTTATGAGCAGGGCAATAATTATCCAAAAAGGCAGGGTAAAACTCAAAAACAAGAGGCTAAAAACGATATCAAACCCGCGTTTAAGCACAAACCTGATGGTATATTTGCACGATGGTATCAATGACGCGATTTTGAAGAGATTCGTTTAAATCGAAGTAAACCGGCAAACTGATTTCATGTTCAAAATGCTTTTTTGCATTTACATAATCCGATAACTGGTAACCCAAATTTTTATAAAACGTCATTTGAGGCACAGGAATAAAATGAACGTTGACAGCTATTCCCCGAACTCCCATTTGCTGGATTACAGTGTCTCTCTGATTTTCGGTTAAGGCATTTAATAGCAAAGGGTACAAATGGTAACTGCTACAAATGTTATGCGCTTGTATACGAGGCAAAGTCCAGTGCAATTGATTTTTAAAGGCTTCGTTATAACGTTCCATTATTTGCCTGCGTCTTGGCAGCGTTTCTGAATTGTAGCGTTCAAGTTCAATCAAACCAATAGCCGCTGCTATATCGGTCATGTTATATTTATAACCTGCCTCTACAATGTCATAACGCCATTGTCCGGGCTGATTTTTTGAAAGTGCGTCTTTGGTTTGTCCGTGCAATATTTTTATACACAATGCTTTATAAATTGCTTCGGCATCAAAATCACTTGGTAAATTTAAAACTACGGCTCCCCCTTCTGCTGTTGTTAAATTTTTTACCGCATGAAAAGAAAATACCGAAACGTCTGCAAGCGATCCTGCGGGTTTACCATGATAAAGGGCACCAAACGAGTGGGCTGAATCGCTTAAAATTAGTATGCGTCCCAATTGTTTTTGTTCGGGTGTTTGAGGATTAAATTTTTTTTGCTCGATCTCTACAATGGATTTTATCGAATGGTAATCGCATGGCCAACCGGCAAAATCAACCGGCATAACCACTTTGGTTCGGGGCGTAATTGCCTTTTGAATTTCAAGAGGATCTATATTAAAATGATCGGGCAAACTGTCAACAAATACTGGCTTAGCCCCACAGTGAACAACCACATTGGCGGTGGCAGAATAGGTGTATGCTGGTAAAATAACCTCATCTCCGGGCCCTACCCCAAACCAACGAAGCATAATTTCTAAACCGGCGGTGGCTGAATTTAATGCTAAAGCATGGGTACATCCACAATAGGCAGCTATTTTTTTTTCAAATTCTTTGGTGCGCGGTCCGGTGGTTATCCAACCGCTTTTTAATGCGGCACAAACCTCATCCAAGATTTTTTGATCCATTCTGGGAGGTGAAAAAGGAATGTTGGGAAGTTTATTGCTGGTATCCATGTTTAAACAAATTTACCTGGGTGGCACCGAAACCAAATTCTTTAAAAGAAGCGTCATGAAAACTGAGGTGGGTTTTTTGCTGCAAGCGCTTCACAAGTTCTGATTTTAAACGTCCGTTACCTACTCCGTGTATAAAGATGATGCTTTTGTTTCCGTTTTCAAAAGCTTTTTTTAATTCCTTTTCAAACACCTCCATTTGAAAACATAACTTTTCGTAAGGCTCGGAAATTCGATACGGCACTTCTAAATTCTCAAAATGCAAATCAATGACAGGGGTGAGCTGGTTGTGTTTTTTGGATGTTGAAGAACCCTGGTGTTTTGAACTATGAGTGGAATAAACAATATCCGACTTTTGATTTTGATTTTGATATGTGAGATTTGAATTGGTTTTAAATTCAAAACCATACAAAGATGTGACCGGATTGGCAAAATCGGAATGACGTTGCCATTTTTTTGAATTCCATTGGGCTTCGTTTAAAGTAAAAGCACAATGCAAGGGTTGGTGAAGGGTGAAAATTTGTTTTT
>CAWUNH010000308.1:0-2198 GCA_963923435.1 uncultured bacterium | reverse complement strand
TGGGATTTTTATAAAAAAGCCGAGGCCAGTTTTTGGACCGCTGAAGAAATTGACCTGGCCTCCGATCTTGTTGACTGGAATACCAAGCTTAACGATAACGAACGCCACTTTATAAAGCATGTTTTGGCTTTTTTTGCAGCAAGCGATGGAATTGTAAACGAAAACCTGGCCATCAACTTTTTAAACGAGGTTCAGTATCCCGAAGCCCGCTGTTTTTATGGTTTTCAGGTTATGATGGAAAATATCCATTCCGAAACCTATTCGTTATTAATTGACACCTATATTAAAGATCCCGTTGAAAAAGACAAATTGCTGCATGCGGTTGACACCGTTCCCTGTGTAGGCGAAAAAGCAGCCTGGGCCCTGCGCTGGATTGGCAATGGGAGCTTTGCCGAACGTTTGATTGCCTTTGCTGCGGTCGAAGGAATTTTCTTTTCGGGTTCGTTTTGTTCCATTTTTTGGTTAAAAAAACGCGGACTTATGCCCGGATTAACGTTCAGTAACGAATTGATTAGCCGCGACGAAGGATTGCATTGTGATTTTGCTTGCATGCTTTATTCTCAACACATCAAGCGCCAGCTTCCCAAAGAACAGGTCACCCAAATCATTACCGATGCCGTTCAAATTGAAAAAAAGTTTGTGGTAGATGCCATTCCCGTAAAATTAATTGGCATGAATGCAGATTTAATGTGCCAATACATTGAATTTGTAGCCGACCGCTTATTGGTGGCCCTGGGTTGCTCTAAATTTTACAACGCCTCAAATCCTTTTGATTTTATGGAAATGATTTCGCTTCAGGGTAAAACCAACTTTTTTGAAAAACGGGTGGGTGAATACCAAAAAGCGGGCGTCATGAACAAGTCTGAAGCTCAAAAAGAATTTAAGCTGGATGAAGACTTTTAGTCGGATTTCATAAGCTCTCAACACTGTATAGAATGAATAAATTATTGATTATCAGGAATCCTAGCCCCTTTTCGAACGCAACTCGAGATATTAACCGCAATTCTGTTGAAAGAAATCCGGTTTTAAAATTAAACATGGGTCTAGGTTCGATTATCTTGTATTATAATAAACCCCTAAACGAAATTAATTATGTTTGTTATTAAGCGCGACGGTACCCGGGAATCGGTAAAATTTGATAAGATTACAGCCCGCATCCAAAAATTAAGCTACGGACTGGAACCGACCCATGTGGATCCCATTTTAGTGGCAAAAAAAGTAATCGACGGGGTTTACGACGGGGTAAGCACCAGTGATTTGGATAATTTGGCGGCTGAAACTGCCGCCTCTTTAACGGTACGCCATCCGGATTATGCGCAATTAGCCTCGCGGATTGCAGTAAGCAACCTTCATAAAAACACCATAAAATCTTTTTCTAAAACTGTAGAAAGCCTATACCATTATATCGATCCTAAAACAGGTCAAAAAGCGGGTTTAATTGCAGACGATGTATATGCCCTGGTCATGGAAAATGCTCAGATATTAGATTCCTCCATTATTTACGACCGGGATTTTGGTTACGATTATTTTGGATTTAAAACTCTGGAACGGTCTTACCTCCTCAAAATGAACGGACTGGTGGCCGAACGTCCGCAGCACATGATCATGCGGGTAGCTGTTGGAATTCATAAAGACGATATCGAATCGGCCTTAAAAACCTACCATTTAATGAGTGAACGCTGGTTTACCCATGCCACACCCACGCTTTTCAATGCCGGAACGCCCAAACCTCAAATGAGTTCCTGCTTTTTACTTCAGGTAAAAGACGACAGTATAGACGGTATTTACGATACCCTCAAACAATGTGCTAAAATTTCGCAAAGTGCCGGCGGTATCGGCATTAGCATTCATAATGTACGCGCAACCGGGTCTTACATTAAAGGAACCAATGGAACCAGCAACGGGATAATCCCCATGCTTAAAGTATACAACGAAACTGCCCGATACGTTGATCAGGGCGGTGGCAAGCGAAAAGGATCCATTGCGGTTTACCTCGAACCCTGGCATGCCGATATTTATGAGTTTCTTGACATTCGCAAAAATCATGGCAAAGAAGAGTTGCGTGCGCGCGATTTGTTTACCGCTTTGTGGATACCGGATTTGTTTATGAAACGTGTGGAAACAGAAGGAGACTGGTCGCTTATGTGCCCTAACGAATGTCCGGGATTAAGCGATTGCCACAGTGCTGCATTTGAAGC
>CAWUNH010000307.1:0-2205 GCA_963923435.1 uncultured bacterium | reverse complement strand
AAGAAGATACACCGGCCGAACTGACAATTAAATAAGTGGCTCCGGCATAACCAGAGCTGGCATTATTTTGAAGTAGATTATTGCTAATGGATAAACTGGCCGTATTACCGGTATTGTATATGCCAAAATAGGTCGTGCTAAGCGCTTGGGTATTGGTACAATTTATAATTTGATTGTTATTAATTTGAATCAGATTTGAAATTCCGTTACCTCCCGAATTGTTTTCTATAATGGAAACTTGTCCAGCCGTTCCGTCGTTTTTGATGGTTAAAGTATTGTTATTAACGGTGGCATTGGCGTTAATTGCTCCGGTTAAAAAAATTCCTTTCATACTGGTAGAATGATTTATGCCGGATCCGTTATTGTTATTAATGGTATTAAAAGAAACATTAAAATTATATTGATTGGAAGCAACAACCCCATAAGACACATTGGTAGGATTTAAGGCTCCTCCAAAATTGATAATTTGATTTCCATTACCCTGTAGTGTACCTCCAACATCGTTGCCAAAATCGGCTAAATTGTAGGGCGATAGGGCCGAAAATCCAATAAAAGTTAATCCAATGTTACAGTTTTGAATGCAATTATTAAAAAACCGATTGTTGGAATTTGAACCGGATGCCGCCACAACTCCCAAAGATGTCAGGTGAGCACCGCATTGTGCATTTATAACTTCAATTCCCTTGCAACCGGGATACACAATACCGGCACCATTTGCATTGTTAATTCGATTTAATGTAATTGTACAATTGCGTATGGTATTACTCTGACAACCATCGGTAGTACTCAACTTAAAAAACCCCAATCCAAATTCCATGGTTTGAGGGTTGCTTATGTTTAAATCGGTAAAACTTAGTCCATCCATTGTAACATAATCAGCACCAATAAATTTAAAAATACCATCTTGCGCATTTGAGGAGGGAACCGCAGAACCTGTGCCGGCAATAAAAAGGGGAGCCGCGCCATTACCCGATTTTATAAAGGTAATGGTGTTTAAAAACGATGCTCCCGGTATGGGATATAAAGAGTAACCACCATTGGAAGCGGTTTCGGTATAGCCCGAAGCAATATTAATGGTGACTGCACCACTAACCCCTTGCGAATTTAAACTGTTTATGGCAGCAGCTAAAGATGTAAATGTGCCCGGAATGGAATAGGTTCCACTCAATTGTGAAAAAAGAAACGATTGAATACACAACAGCGGGATAACCAAAAATCTGGTTAAACGCATTTGAGTCATAAAATAAATCGTTTAAGGTAAAACTACCAATGTGCCAAGGAAGGTTTGATCCTCCGATTTAATAAAAAACACACCGGGTGAAAGGTGAATGCGTATGGTTTCTTTTAACTCATTTCCTTTTGTATGCCGGTACACTAATTGGCCCCATTCGTTATAAACCCCAAATGGAACAGCGTCGATTGTATTAATAGATACCCATCCCTGACTTGGATTGGGATACACTTGAATTCTGTTATTTGAAAGCTCATCAATACCTATACAACTGTTTACTTTAATTACAATAAAATTAGAATTGTTGCATCCGTTTGCGTCTGTTCCCGTAACCGTATAATTAACATTGGCCACCAGGGTTGAGCTGGCTACAATGGAGGCGGTTGTTGCACCTGTATTCCAGGAATACGTAGAAGCCCCGGAAGCCGTTATGGTATACGATTGACCGCGACATACAGAGGTTTTTGAGGCCACGGCTGTAACAGAGGGCAAAGGATTTACAAGAACTTGAAAACTTGCAGTGGAAGGGCAATTTAAAGTGCCGGAAGAGGACAGGGTAGCAAGAGTATAAAGGGTTGTTACGGTTGGTGAAACATTTATTCCTGCAAACGGAGCTCCGTTACTCCAGGTGTACGAATCGGCAGCTGTGGCAACCAGAGACGCTGTTTTTCCATAACAAATAGCTGTTGGACCAGAAATGGCGAGGGTTGGAGCAAATACAGAAACCTGCAGGGTTTGAATGCCCACGCATGAATTTACACTGCCGGAAACGGTATAAACGGCAGTTTGTGTTGGTGTATCAGTTATAACAGGGCTTGTTGCACCGGTGTTCCAAGAATAACTGTTGGCCCCAGAAGCACTGAGCGTAACCGTATTACCTGCACAAATTAGGCTGGAACTTACCACCGCATTGATAGTGGGTCCCGGACTGGTTAAAACAACCTGATTGGCTGAAGCCGTACAACCCACGGAAT
>CAWUNH010000306.1:0-2232 GCA_963923435.1 uncultured bacterium | reverse complement strand
CATGGAAGTTCAAGTAAGAGTTCAATGTAATTGGTTTGAATGCCATGCTCAGCAGCATGCGGATGCATACGTTGTAATTTAGAAAGCTGTTTTTCAAATGTTTCTCGTACGGTGTCGGGCCACTTTTTTAATTTTGCTTTTTCTCTAAATTCGGCAATTTCCTGTTCAAAATTATTTCCACCCAATTCTTCCTGAATGGTTTTTATTTGCTGGTTTAAAAAGTACTCGCGTTGTTGCCGGTCCAAATCCATTTTTGTTTTGTTTTGAATTTGGTTTTTAAGTTCCAGCATTTGTAATTCTTTATTTAAATGCTCTAAAACCTGCAAACTCCGTTGTTTTAAATCGCTGATATCCAAAAGCTGTTGTTTTTCAATACTTCCAATATTCATATTGGAAGAAATAAAATTGACTAAAAAATTAGGGCTGTCAATATTATTTATGGCAAAACTGGCCTCGCTTGGAATTTGCGGAGAGAGTTTAATAATTTGAAGGGAGGTTTCTTTAAGGTTTGAAATAATGGCCTGAAATTCGGCATCGTTTTTATCGGGTTGGTGGTCTTCGAGGGAAGAAATTTGGGCTTTAAAATAGGGTTCGGTTTGAATGAAATGGTCAATTTGAAACCGTTTTTTTCCCTGAATTATAACCGTGGTGTTGCCATCGGGTAAACGGAGTGTTTTTAATATGGTTGCAAGGGTTCCGGTTTTGTGCAAATCGGCAGCTTGGGGGTCTTCGACCTGATCGTTTTTTTGGGTTGTTACTCCTATAATTTTATCCAGCCGGTTATGGTCTTTAATGAGTTGAATGGAGCGCTCTCTGCTAACGGTTATGGGAATTACCACACCGGGAAATAAAACAGAGTTTCTGAGCGGTAAAATTGGCAGAACTTCTGGCAGTTTTTCTTGACGCATCTGATCTTCGTCTTCAGCACTCAGCAAGGGAATAAAATCGTTGTCCTCGTCAGATACATGTTGCAGAGAAAAGGGTAAAAATTCTGTTGACATATTTATATTGATATTGTAATTGGTATGCCAATCCATGGATAGCGACTAAATGTCAGGAGTTTTTTTTTGATAAACCCAATAACCGGATCGTTTTTCAATAAGTTTAAAGCCTTTATTGTTTTTTAAATCCAAACCTCCACCTTGTTTGGCAATGATGTATACCGGTTTTTGCAGTTGATTTTGTTCTTCTAACCAAATCATATGAATTAAGCCGGATGAAACCCTCGGGTCTAAGCCAGAATCAAGCAATCGGGATTCTATTCGTTCTATTTCCTGAAGCCGCTGTTTATAATTAAAATCTTGAAACTGAGCATTACCATAAAATAAAGGGGCGTAACTTTTAAATCCGTGCGTTTCAAGCATTGTACCTGGAGAGTATTTTTTTATTAAATCAATTAAATCTTCTTGAGAATAAAAGCCAATCATGGGAAGGGCAGAAAGTAAGTAAACATGAATGGCAAGTCCTAAACCTGCCATGGTATATAAAATTTTTTGTTGCTGTTTTTTTAAAATATAATTATATAGGAGTGAAAATAAAATAATGCATACAAGGCTGCTAATCATAGCCAGAATTGGGAGGGAATAATTTTTTTGTAACCGTTCAAATTCGAAAGTACCTTTTGGTACAAATTGAAGCAATTGATTTTTCCAGGTTGGAAAAAGAGCCAAGCTCACTAAAATGCTAAATATTACAACTGCAATGGTCCAGTAAAAAAATTTCCAAATTTTGGTAAGGTCCTTTTTAACAGATTGCAATTTATATCCTGCAATAAAACACAAGGGAATATATACCAACGAGGAGTAATGGATAATTTTAGTTTGAACAATGCTAAACACGGTTACTACGGTTATTAGTAGGATGTACATAAATCGTATGCTTTGCTTTATGTAGGCATCTTGAGTAGTGTTTTCTAGCTTAAAAAAAATAAACAAAGAAGCAGGAAAGCAGCCCAGTAACAGTACCAGCGGATGAAAAAACCAGGGCCCGCCATGTCCCGAATCTTCGGTTTTTAAAAGTCGGATTTGGTAATTAAAAAACGAAACCAATGTTTGACTTTCATTTTGAAGTACAAGCGAGCCCATCCAAAGTAATGGAAAAATTAAAGCCGATCCGCACAAAATCCAAAACGAGGCTTTAAAAAAGTAACCAAAATTTTTGTTATACAATTGATAGACGGTTGTACCAGTAAAAAATAAAAGTAAGGCAACCGGCCCTTTGGTGAGTACGGCC
>CAWUNH010000305.1:0-2232 GCA_963923435.1 uncultured bacterium | reverse complement strand
AATTCAGGCGCTTTGCAAAGATTAAAAAATGGCCTTTAAACGATTCGCTGAGTACCCATTCAAATTGCGTATCTTTATTTCATGCGATACCATCCCCTTTCTTGTGACATGTTTGTTGATCACCGAAATGTTTTTAAATCCCGTTTGGAATCTCAAAGTTTAGCCGTATTTGTTAGCAACGACGTAATGCCCACCAATGCTGACGGCAGTATGGGCTTTAAACAAAACAGCGATTTGTTTTATTTGTGTGGCATTGACCAGGAAGAAACCATTTTGGTTGTATTTTCAAATACATTTTCCGGAAACCCCGACGCGTTGCTTTTTATAAGAGAAACCAATGCACATATTGCCGTTTGGGAAGGGGAAAAATTAACTCAAGAGGCGGCCCGTGCCATTTCAGGTATATCAAAAGTTCATTGGATAAAAGATTTTAATGCCGTGATGCGGACTTATTTTTTTCAAGCAGAGGCCATCTATTTAAATGAAAACGAGCATACCCGTCGTTCCATTCCCGTTGAGTCGGCTCAAACCCGTTTTAACCGCAATTTAAAATTGGATCTGCCGCATCATGCATTTAAGCGAAGTGCTCCCATTATGCACCGGATTCGATCGGTTAAAACGGCCCATGAAGTGGAATGCATTCAGCAGGCCTGTAACATTACCGAACTGGGCTTTAGGCGCGTATTAAAAGTTTTAAAACCGGGCCTATGGGAATATGAAATAGAAGCAGAATTGATTCACGAATTTATTCGTCATCGTTCCAGCGGCTTTGCATATTCACCCATTATTGCCAGCGGAAAAAACGCCTGTGTTTTGCATTATGTTCAAAATAATGCACTTTGTAAAGACGGTGATTTGCTGTTATTGGATGTTGCTGCCGAATATGCCAATTATGCAAGTGATTTAACCCGCTGTGTGCCGGTTAACGGACTATTTTCAAAGCGTCAAAAAGAAGTGTACAATGCCGTTTTACGGGTGCATCGTTTTGCCTCTGGATTATTAACCCCCGGACAAACCTTTGAAACCTTTAATCGATTGGTGGGCGAATGCATGACCGAAGAATTACTGACACTTAAATTGCTAAGCCCCCAGGATGTAAAAAATCAAACCAGCACACAGCCGGCCTACAAAAAGTATTTTATGCACGGAACCAGTCATTTTTTAGGATTGGATGTTCACGACGTGGGATATTTTCATGAACCCATTAAAGCCGGAATGGTTTTTACAGTGGAGCCCGGAATTTACATTCCTGAAGAGGGGCTGGGAATACGAATTGAAAATAATTTTTTGGTTACCTCCACAAAGCCCTTGGATTTGATGGAGCATATTCCCATTGAAGCGGAAGCAATTGAGTCTCTGATGGCAGAACACAAATCCTAATGCCGGTTCCCTTAGCCTACCGTAAATACGGTGATTCGGGACCAGCAGTACTTATCTTGCATGGGCTTTTTGGTCAGTCCGATAATTGGACGAGTGTTGCTAAAACCCTGAGCGAACATGGTTTTCAGGTATACACCCTGGATAGCAGAAACCACGGCTTGTCGCCACATACCATAGAGTGGAGTTACGAAACCATGGCGGATGATTTAAGTCACTTTATTAAAAATCATGCGTTAACAAATCCCCTTTGTATTGGACATAGCATGGGCGGCAAAACGCTCCTGTTTTATGAATCTTTGTTTTCCGGAACACTGCGTGGTTTAATAATAGTAGATATTGCCGCAAGGAATTATCCCCCGCATCACAGTGAAGTTTTTAAAGCCTTGTTATCTGTTGATTTTAATACCCTGAAAACCCGAAAAGAAGCTGAATTGGTTTTGCAAAACTTAATTCCAGAACCGGGCGTTCGTCAGTTTTTACTAAAAAATTTATACTGGAAAGATGCTCCCCGTCAAGAACTGGCATGGCGTTTTAACTTGGATGTTTTAAACCATCATGCCCATGAAATTGGCAAAGCTGTTCCCGAATTTTATTCAAATACGCCCGCTGCGCTCATTTACGGTACACATTCCAGCTATATAAATTCTGAAGATCTTGCAGACTTTAAAAAGCGGTTTACAAATTTTACCCTTTACCCCATTGAACATTCAGGTCACTGGGTTCATGCCGAACAACCCCAAGCCTTTGTTAAAGCCTTTATAGATTTTGCAAATTCCTTAGTGGGCTATTAACGTTTGTGAGCCGTAATATATACGCTGGGCTTACGGATATTAAAATACTCTTTTATCCAAT
>CAWUNH010000304.1:0-2250 GCA_963923435.1 uncultured bacterium | reverse complement strand
GCATACGAGATCAAAACAATGCTTCTTACACCCGTAACCTAAACTTAGGACTGGTTTGGAGCAGCAATATTTCTGCTCAGATTGACCTACAGGCCAGTTACAATACCAGCTTTAATTATGTTGAAAATCAATTAAGTGCACAAGCAACGCGCTATTTTAATGAAACTGTGTATGGAAAATTTCATTTCGAATTTTTAAACCGCGGTGTTTTTGAACTCGAATCCAATTACACACATATATCCGGATTAAGCAGCGGCTACAATCAAGAATTTTGGTTGTTGAACGGTTCTTTGGGGTATCGTTTTTTAGAACGTAAAAATTTAGAACTTAAAGCTTATGTATTCGACTTATTAAATCAAAACAAAAATATTGTTCGCAGTTTACAAAATAATTATTGGGACGACACCCAATCTTTAACATTAACCCGTTACGTTCAATTTGGGTTGTTTTACACATTCCGTAAATTTAACGGAACACCCAAAACCTATTCGGAAGAAGAACGGGTTCCTGAACATTTTATGCCTCCAGGAATGCGACCTCCACGCTAATTCTTAGCAGCATTTCCATAAACTACAAAACTCTTGTTGAATGTCTTGCTGACGGTTTTGAGCATACCATTTGTGCAGGCGATCTGCATAATTTTGGGCCGTAGATGGGTTTGATTTTAATTCTTTTACCAGTAACTGGGCTTGGGATGGTCTTGGGCCCCATTCCCATTCAAATTCAAAATTTGAGTTTAATACGATACATTTTGGAATGGCGCGGGCCGAATGAGTTAAATGTGCATCGATTAATTCGGGATTTTCATCTCTAAACAGCAAGCGTACTTCAATTAATTTATTTAAATCCAACAATTGTGTGATTACGGGAACTATTTGAGAGGCATCACCGCACCAAAATTCCGAGAGTATTAATACAAATTTTGACGCTGTACAAGATTCTATGCACTGCTTCCATTGTAATTCGGGTTTAAAATGCGCCCGTATACGTTTGGTACGTTGCCAATTTAATGGTATATAACCCCCGTGTGGATGAATTTCGGGTTGCAAACTGGCTTGTTCGAAATCTAAATAATATTGGTTTGGGCGAAACCCTTTTTTAAAATAGGACTGGTACTGTGTTTTTGAAAGTGGCATTTTATAACAAATGTTTTAGCGCTTCGCGTTTTGCCAATCCTTTTAATTCAAAGTTACGGCATAAATCTTGTACGTAAGTTGGATTGGTTTTTGCGTATTGACGAAGGCTCCATCCTATGGCTTTTTGAATAAAAAAATCTGGATGGTGTTTAAGTTTTAAAATTGATGTTTCCAATAAACCGCAATGGGTTTTATTTTTAAACGAGAGTTGAAAAATTAAACTGCAGCGTAAAATCCATAAATTATCGCTTTTAATCCAGCGCTTGTGGTGTTTGTGACATTCAGAATAAGACTGATGTAATAAGAAGTGTCCCATTAATTTACCGGCAAGAATGTCTACGGTATCCCACCAAGATTTTTGCGTTATCCAGTACTCCAACCAGTTTAAAGTTTCGTGGTTCCATTGCTGTTTAACCTGCCATAAGACCTGCAAGCCGGTGTATTGAAATTCTCGCTCCTTGAGGTTCCATAACCCATCGACGAGCTGGTGAATGTCATCGATAGATTCGTTTTTAAGACCTTTTAAAAAATCGCTTTCCAAATAGGATCGTTGGGGCTTAGGTAAACCTAAAAATTCAAAGCGGTTTCTCATGTAAGCAGCCATTGCAACCGAACGCTGCGAATTTGCATGCTTTTTAAAATTTGAATGTAATTCTTGTAACGCTGTGTGCAGATGCATTAAAATCCAACGGAGGCACTGTAAAATCCACTTTCCTGACCATCGTGCAAATCCAATGGTTTTATGGCCAATACCGGGATAGGACTGTGGTGAATGATTTGTTGCGAATAGGGTCCCAGAAAAAAACCACTCCACTCCGCTTCCTGATCGGTCATGATGCTAATTAAATCAACCGGATGTTGTTTGGCATAGTCTAAAGTGGCTTTGGCCCGGTTTGTGACCTGAGTGGAAATACTGCGTATTACTTTTACATTTAATTTTTGAGCCATCGCTTCAATTTGAGCCATAAGCGCTTTTAAAGCAGCTAATTCGCTGGATTCGTGTTCATGCAGCAAACCCAAGAGATGAACGGTGGCTCCATAGCTTTTGGCAAGCTCCATGGTATACAATGCTTTTTGACCTGAATGGGGGGATAAATCCACCGGCATTAAAAGA
>CAWUNH010000303.1:0-2265 GCA_963923435.1 uncultured bacterium | reverse complement strand
TGTATACATGGACCGGAAGGAGTCCTTCGGTATCAATAATTACAACGTATAACTTAAGTATTTTAAATTAACCAAAAGGGGGTTAAAAAAAATTGCATCAGAGGTAACAATCCTTTAGTGTACTTTTGTGCATGCACATTGGTCCGGTACAGTTGCCCGAATTTCCCCTGCTGTTGGCTCCTATGGAGGACGTTAGCGATCCGCCCTTTCGAATGGTTTGTAAAGCCATGGGAGCCGACCTTATGTATACCGAGTTTATTAGCAGCGAGGGATTAATTCGCGATGCAATTAAAAGCAAAAAAAAACTGGATATATACGAGTACGAGCGTCCCATAGGAATTCAAATATTTGGGGGAGACGAAGAGGCCATGGCGTTATCGGCTAAAATTGTAGAAGCGGTACAGCCCGATTTACTGGATATTAATTTTGGCTGTCCGGTTAAAAAAGTGGTTTGTAAAGGAGCCGGTGCCGGTGTGTTAAAAGATGTTGATTTAATGATTAAGTTAACCCGGGCCGTTGTTAAGAGCACCCATTTGCCGGTTACGGTAAAAACCCGATTGGGCTGGGACGATCATTCTATAAACATCATGGAGGTGGCCCTTCGGTTGCAAGAAGCCGGAATTAAAGCGCTTACCATTCATGGAAGAACGCGAATGCAAATGTATAAAGGCGAGGCCCGATGGGAGCCCATTGCGCTTGTAAAACAGCATCCCGAAATTGAAATTCCTATTTTTGGCAACGGAGATATTGATTCTGCAGAAAAAGCCGAAGCCTATAAAAATCGTTATGGAGTAAGCGGACTGATGATTGGAAGGGCAGCCATTGGTTATCCTTGGATTTTTAAAGAAATAAAACACTATTTAAAAACCGGAGTTCAGTTACCGCCGCCTTCGGTTCAGGAACGGGTATCGGTATGCAAATTGCATTTAACCAAATCGGTAGAATGGAAAGGCGAAAAATTAGGTATTCTTGAAATGCGTAACCATTATGCGCCTTATTTTAAAGGTTTACCCGAGGTAAAACCCTTTCGAAATCAATTGGTAACCCTTCAAAGCTACCCGGATTTATTGGATGTATTGGAAACCATTCAGCAGCATTATACAATGGTTTAATTTTCTTGATTATGCTTTTAATAATCGTTCAATGCCTCCTGATCGTTTTACTTAAAAAGTTTCCGCCTAAAAAAATAAATCCGCTATACGGATACAGAACTTCCCGAAGCATGAAAAGCGAGTCTCACTGGCAGCTTGCCAATAGCACCTTTAACCGTTGCTTTATAAGATTAAACTTATTGTGCATTGTTTTGGAAGGCATGTTACTGATGGTTGCATGCCAATTCAATTATACAGCTACGAACCATCCGTTTTACGGACTGCTTTCATTGGCACTGCTATTTAGTACTTTAATAGCAAGTATAATTAAAACCGAAATTGCTCTTCGTAAATTTGATTTTAACTCAACGCATTAAATGCAGGTAATTTAATAATTGCTTACTCCATAATATATAGTCGTGCCCAGCATTGGGGACCAATACAAATTCCACCTTTTTGTTTAAGGATTTAAGCTGATGATAATACCGTTCACTTTGTTGGAAAGGAACAATAGAATCGTTTTTTCCATGAATTAAAAGAATCCGACTTAATACCTTGGAGGCATAAAATACGGGATTGTCCGTGCGTTGCCATCGGGTTTTGTTTTTGGAATAAGGTCCGTAACATGCCGTCATTAAACCGTCATTGGGCATTTGGGTTTGGTCGTAATCGCCAGATAAAAGAACCGCTGTATTAAACAAACCCGGATAGTCGCTTAACAACAAGGCTGCACCTCGGCTGCCGGTGGAAATTCCTACAACATGGTTAGTTTGATTGGGATTAAAATAGCCTTGTTTTTGCAGTCTATTCAAAAGCGCTGTTCGAAACCACTGACGCGTGGGGTAGTTTTTGTATCGGGGATCGGTATTTGAAAAAACAGAATCGTTGTAACAGCATTTGTCTAAATCCGGACAAACCACCTGGAATCCGTTTTTTATTAATGTATCAATAACATGCGTTTTGGTCCACCAATCCGAAGCCGGCAGATGCCATCCGTGTAAGAGTAAAACCGTTCCTTTGGGGGCCTTTGCTTTAAATATATAAACGGCAAAAGTCTGTTTATTGTAAACCATGTTTAGGGTGTCATCTGGAATTTTGTTTTGAGCATTTAAAGCCCATATACTCCAACATGCCAAGAGGCAGCCAGCTTTTTTTTTAAAACTGAAAATAGATG
>CAWUNH010000302.1:0-2285 GCA_963923435.1 uncultured bacterium | reverse complement strand
CGATATTCCAAGCACCGAAATTTGGACTGAAGACACCCTAAATTCCACGTTAAAACAAATCGCATTTTTTCATCGACACAAATTAATTTCAACTACTGCATTAACTTTAAAGTTAATCGATGGTGTTGCTAAAATGATTGAACATGTTCAAAACGACGCCTTGAAACAACACAAGGAATCAAACCATGGATTAAATCCAAAAGGCGCCTCCTTTCGGTTGGTTTTCAGCGACATGCCCCTTAATAATAATGCAGTATATGTTAAAACCGATTCGATTACAACGACCTACATTACGCACAACACCCTCAATATTTTAAGCACTTCCAACCCGGATTTTTGCCGTGAAACACATTTTTATACCGAAAATCTTATTCACAATTCCACTTTAAAAAATGAACCCCATAGGGATGGGCTCAGTGAATCATTTAAACATATCTTTAATTCAATTCATCAATTCAAATCCAAAATAACATGAAATCATCTAACTTTTTAAAATTAAGCCTGCTGGCCCTACTAATTAATTTTACCCATGAGGGTTTTTCTCAAGGAATTAAATACACCCGAAAAGATTCTGCCGGTATAAATATATATACCGACACCATTTCATTTATTATACACAACGATATGGCCCGTTATTTTTCAGGTTCCTTTTGGGCCGGAATTGAAATTCCTGTTAAAAATAAAAGTTCAATTTCCATTAGCGGAATAGGCACCTACGGTAATCCTAATTTTGACAGCGATCATTTGTACACCGGCTGGGGAATTGAGTTTCAATACCGAAATTATCTGGGTAAAAAAGGACGAATTGTAAAAACGCCGGTTTATTTTGCCCCTCATTTAATTTACCGAAACTTAAAGCATACCGATTGGGAACGCTTTGACAATGGAATCAAAGATGCAAGCTACAACTTGCTATACACGGCCGAAGAGGTTCAGCGGGATAACCGTCACATTCAAAATTTCGAGGTGTTTTACGGGGGCATTGTTATAGGTTGTGAATTGTTTGCCAGCGACATGTTTACACTCGATATGTTTTTAGGAGGGGGTATCCGGGTTGCCAAATTAAAAAGCAATGAAATCAACGGAAAAGAAATCTATCCCTTTGAAAAAGGATATGGTATGACCGATTTGCGATACAATGGAGTAGTGCCTCGAATTGGAATTCGCATTGGCATTATCAACCGATAATAACCGGGCTTATGCGTTTGCAAATTGGTTTAATTTTTATTTTTTTAACCTCCTTTAATTATGCTCAGTCCAACCTGGAACCCTCAGTGGACAGCACTTCAAAACTTGCCCATTACACCCTTGACATGATGCGGGTGGTACAGGGCAGCATTCAATTTGGACGCGAATGGAACCTGGGAAAAAATAAAAGTTTAAAAACCTGTATTTTATTCACCTGGGCCCAATCTAAAGGATTGGCTAAGCCCTATTTAAATGCTCAGAAATTTACCTATACCGATGAACAGGCTGTAAAATATAATTTAAATGAAACCGAATTGCTGGGAGGAGGACTTAACCTGCAATGGCGTAACTATTATTCCCGTAAAAGCAAAGCCATGTTCGAACGCACCGGAGCATATTCGGGACCTGAAGTTTTTTTCAGGTTTTGTAAAGTTAATGCCCTTGGAAATAAACTTACCGACCTTGCGGCTAAACCCATAGACGTTAACAGATCTTTGTTTTTAGGATTTGCTGGTTATTCTGTAGGATATCAAAAAGCATTGTTCAACAACAATCTTTTATTGGATTTATACCTGAGCGGTGGCTTTTTTATTAGTAAATACGATGACGAACCTTCTTTTACGGTCCGCCGTAAAGCCTACCAGGTAGACTATACCGGACCCTATTTAAATGCCGGAATTGGTTTAGGTTTTCAATTTTAAAACAGGTTGTACGTTTTTGTTTTAACGGGAATTTCCACGTCCTGAAATCCGATGCGCGTTAAACGATTTTTAAAATCCTGTTTTACCGCCTCTTCTCCATGCACCAAAAAAATCCGTTTAACCGTTTTTGGATCCTGGCTGGTTAAATACTGTAACAATTCACGCGCATCGGCATGTGCGCTGAGAGAACTAATACTGTGAATACTGGCTTTAACCCCAATGGTTTGACCAAAAATACGAACTTCCTTTTGGCCCTGCATTAATTGATGGCCCAGTGAACCCGGGCTGCAATAGCCCACCATTAATACAGCATTTTTTTCATCGAATAAACCGTTTAACAGATGGTGTTTAATGCGTCCGGCATCGGCCATACCGGAGGCGGAAATAATTATGGCC
>CAWUNH010000301.1:0-2305 GCA_963923435.1 uncultured bacterium | reverse complement strand
ACTTGCGGTGGTTGGTATGGGGTTAATATGCAAATTTACATCGATTTTAATCAAAACGGTACGTTTACCGATCCCGGTGAACAGGTTTCAAACATTGCTGCGGCTACCAATGGATTAAATACCGGTGTAATATTAATTCCGGCTACAGCCAACTTGGGAACAACCCGTATGCGCGTTATTGCAGTGGAGGGCACTTCCCCCGGTTCTACTGGTGGATATACCTGGGGAGAAACCGAAGATTATTGTGTAAATATTATTGCTCCACCCAGCATTGCTGCTTCGGGTGGTACAATTTGTCCGGGCTCCTCATTTGTTTTAAATCCATCGGGTGCAGTAACCTATACCTATGCAGTGCCCGGTGGAGGCACCTTAACGGGCTCCAGTGCAACGGTTAATCCATTGGTAGCAAGTGTTTATACAATTTCTGGAACCGGAGCAAACGGTTGTATATCCATTCCAAGCACCAATGCTTCTGTAACAGTAAATATGTATACTTCACCTGTTTTAAACATAGCGGCTACCTCAACGGCTTTTTGTTATGGTAATTCTGCCACCCTAACCGTTAGTGGGGCCAATACTTATACTTGGAATAATACCAATACTGCAACAGCCCAATTGGTTGTTTCGCCAACGGTTACTACCGTGTATTCAGTAACAGGTACCGGAGCTACGCCTTGTAATGGAGTTAAAACTCAAACAATTGTGGTTTATCCTTTGCCAACCATAACGGTTAACAGCGGTACCCTATGCACAGGTTATGGTTTTACCTTAATTCCTTCCGGCGCTTTAAGTTATACGTACTCTGCAGGAAACAATACTGTTTCTCCACTTACCAATACCTTTTACACGGTTTCGGGTACAAGTTCCAACAATTGCGTTTCAGCGACCTCTGCTACTGCGCTTGTTACGGTTATACCCTCCCCAACAATCAGTGTAAGCAACGGAACGGTATGTCAAGGTTTAACCTTTAGTATTAATCCATCTGGAGCCAGCACCTATTCCATTAACGGAAATTTAAATACCAGCGGCACAGTAATACCCTCACAAACTTCAAGTTATTCTGTTACAGGAACGGGTACAAACGGTTGCGTTTCGCCGCAGTTAGCAGTTTCAAACGTAACGGTATTTAATAATCCAACGGTAACTATAGTTCCAAGTTCCACAGCCATTTGCCAATTACAGACGGCGGTTTTAAGCGGTAGCGGCGCTTCAACCTATACCTGGAGCAATGCAACAACCGGAAATACAACGGCCGTATCGCCTACCATAAGCAGCTTGTACAATGTAATTGGTATGGATGCATTGGGCTGTATTTCAAGCGGCAGTGTATCTATTTTAGTTAATGTTTTACCAAATACTTCAGCGGTGGCTAACAAGCCGTTGTACTGTGTTGGAGATACCGCGCAATTAACCGCTAACATAACTTATCCATCCGGAGCAAATACATACAGCTGGAGTAATGGGGTGTTAAATGCCATTAATTTTGTAACACCCGGTATTACAACGGTATACTCGGTTGTAGGAACCAGTACAGCAGGTTGCAATAAAACAGCAACTGTTTTAGTTAATGTAAATTCAAATTCTTTAACGGTTACGCCAACCTCTACGGTTTGCTATGGAAAACAACTTTTATTAAATGCTTCCGGGGCAACATCCTATACCTGGAATGGTACTGCACCATTTTCAAATATTTTAGTATCACCTACTCAAAATACCGTTTATAGCGTTGCTGCCATCGATTCTAATTTTTGTTTTTTAACCGCCTCGGTTTCTGTTATAATGGCTCAAAATCCAACCGTAACAGCCTCGTCAAACCGTACAACAATGTGTGTTAACGAAACCAATACCATTTCAGCTACGGGTGCAACTTCCTATTCATGGAGTTCGGGTTTTACAACAGCATCGTTTGTATTAACACCTACAAACAATGTGATATACTCCTATACGGTAACAGGTACTGCAACCAATAATTGTACAAGCGAAGCAACCATTAAAATCATTGTTAATTCATGTACAGGGCTCGTTGAAAATAATTTTAACGATGCATCTTGGACGGTGTATCCAAATCCAAGTTCCGGAAAATACTCCCTTCAATTAAATGAAGCTTCCATTTATCAATTAACCTTAATGGATGTTAGCGGTCGAATAGTAGATCATCGTACTATTGATGCATCTCAGTACCTCTTGGATATTTCTGAATACAGCAAGGGAATTTATTATCTGAATATAGTAACTTCAGATACTAATAAAACCATACGCCTTATAAAAGAATAATAACGTAAAACACTTCAACCAAGGTTGTGTG
>CAWUNH010000300.1:0-2310 GCA_963923435.1 uncultured bacterium | reverse complement strand
CAAAAAAATAACCGCGATGATCATTAAAAACCCTTGGGTTAATAACCATCAATCCGTTTAATGGGGTTTGCTCAGTATTCATTGTTACGTTTCTCCTTCGTAATAATATCCGCTGGCCTGACCATAGCCGTAGCCGTAACCATAGCCGTAGCCATAGCCGTAGCCATAGCCGTAATTGTATCTAAAGACACGACGGTTTACATCCACATCGTTAAGTACCACCGATAAATTTCGGATTTCCGATTCGCTTTTTAGCCGGTCTAAAATTTGAGTAAAAAGTTTTCGGGAATATTCGGCCCGAAAAACATAAATGGGATAATCTGCTTGTGTTATGGTAGAAATGCCGTCTGTAACAAGGCCAATAGGCGCATTATCTATAACGATATAATCAAACTGTTGTTTAAGTTCATTTAACACAGTATTTAATTTTCCACTCAAAATTAGTTCCGAAGGATTCGGTGGTACCGGTCCTGCGGTAATAACTTTTAACTGATCCATTGGACTGTCTTGTATACAGGAATTTAAATCGGTTAATCCGGTTAAAATGGTACTCATTCCAATTTCATTTTTAGCTCCAAAGCCTGAATGAATTTTGGGTTTTCGTAAATCTAAATCCAATATTACCACCCGTTTATTGGTAAATGCTAAAATACCCGCCATATTAATTGCCACAAAGGTTTTTCCCTCTCCACTTATGGTTGATGTAATGGAAATAATTTTACTTCCTTCGGTAGAATCTAAAAATTTAAGATTGGTTCGAAGGGTTCTAAAAGCTTCGCTCATGAGCGATTTGGGGTTTTTATCCACTATTAATTGAGAAAGGGGAATTTGTTTTGAATATTTTGGAACAATACCCAAAAGAGCCACATCGCCGGTAGAATGTTTGGTTACGTCGGCCAGGGATATGATTTTGTCGTGAAATAAATAACGGACCATAACGGTTCCAATACTTAAAAGCAAAAACAGCAGCACTCCGATAATGAGCGTGTCGCGGTTACTGGGAGAAAACTTAATACCCGGACCGTTTTGTTTTTCCAAAATTGTGTTTTTAGACACATAACCAGCCTTGTAAATTGAATATTCCGTTTTCTTTTCCAGTAATAAAGTATAATACTTTTCAGAAATGGTATACAAACGGCTTAAACGGGAAAGCTCAATTTGAAGTTCCGGTGGTGTAGATAAAGAGGTTTGCAATTGACCGGACTTTTCTAGCAGGTTTTTATATTGTGTTTTATACCTAATTTTTAAAACCTGTAAGCTTTCTAATAAATAAGAGGTTTGTTTTTCAATGCGTTGATTTAAAATTCTGAGCTGCTCGGCATCGGGTTTATAGGAATACAAAAGGGTTTCTTTTTCAGTTAAGAGTTTTTGTAATTGAGAGGTAATTTCTTTAATACTGTTTTCAGACTCGGTACCGGAGATTAAAGAGAGTAATTTATAGTTATCTGCAGAACTGTTTTGTGCAATTCCTTTAATAACATCATCTAACATACGTTCGTTTAATTGTATTTGAGTAAGCTGGTCTTCGATGCCACTGAATTGACCGACCCGTAACGATTTTAAAAAATCTTTATCTGATAGTTTGTGTGAAAACTGAAAATTCTGCAAATCGTTTTCTGTTTTTTTTAATTCGGAATAAACAATTTCCAATTGCGCGTTTACAAATGTTAAAATGTTTCTGGAACTCTCGCTTTTACGATCCACATCATAATATAAAAACTCTGAAGCAATGGCATTTACCACATCGGTTGCCTTTTGAGAATTAACATCCCTGTATTTTAACTGAAGCGTCTTAGCTTGGGCATTTAGAGGTTTTATATCGAGTCGGCTTTGAATTAAACCTGCCATTACCTCATTTTCTGTAACTCTGAAGTATAATTTTGGTGAATTATTGAAAAAGCCTTTTAATTGACTTAAGGTTAATTCTGTTGGAAAATACACCTGTACGTCCATGTATCGGTTGCGCACCCATTGTCCTGGAGTAAAATTAAACTTTACTCCGTCAAAGGATAAGGTGCCCTTTGCAAAATCTTCTTTAAATTCTACGTAACATTTGTATTGATAAACCCGCGGGTCTTTAACCCGTATCAAAACTCGATAGGGATTTGCAACATACAACTCATTGCTTTTAAAAGTTCCCTCTGACAGGTATGTAATTCCAATATCCAATTTATCTACCACACGTTTTAAAAATTGACGCGAGCGAATTTGTTCGGTTGTTTTCGCTAAAATATTTTCTACGGTGTTTAATTTAGTTTGTTGGATAACCTCACTCATGGCATCACCTTCGTCCAACTGTAAAACCGATTT
>CAWUNH010000299.1:0-2330 GCA_963923435.1 uncultured bacterium | reverse complement strand
CAATATCATGAAACAAACCGACGGATTGTTTCATAAAGTATTTGATGAAATTGCACAGGAGTATCCTCAGTTAGAAAACGAGCATTGGATTATTGATATAGGCGCTGCCAAGCTTGCAGACACTCCGGAATATTTTGATGTAATAGTAATGCCCAACCTCTATGGGGATGTATTATCAGATGTTGCAGCTCAAATTACCGGATCGGTTGGTTTGGCGGGTTCTGCAAACATTGGCGAATCTTGTTCCATGTTTGAAGCCATACATGGTTCTGCTCCGCGCCGTGCCGGTCAAGGAATTGCAAATCCTTCCGGCTTATTACAAGGTGCTATAATGATGTTAAATCATATAAACCAGTCTGCTGTTGCAGAACGCATTCAAAATGCCTGGTTAAAAACCATAGAGGAAGGAATTCATACCTACGATATTTATAAAGAAGGTACAAGTAAAAAAAAGGTTGGAACACAAGATTTTGCCGATGCCATTATTTCCAATTTAGGTAAAACACCCAAAACACTTAAATCGGTGCGTTATGCAGCAACAGCCCAATTGCAATTAAAACCCTATCTAAGACCGGCAACCAAAATAAAAGTATTATTGGGTGTTGATGTGTTTGTGCATTGGAGCGGAACCGATCCAAATCTATTGGCGCAGCACTTATTACCGCTTCAAACCGACACCTTAGAGTTAACCATGATAACCAACAGGGGCATTAAAGTTTGGCCGGAAGGTTTTGAAGAAACATTTTGTACCGATCACTGGCGCTGCCGTTTTAAAACAAAATCAAATCGAACAATGAATAAAAACGAAATCATACAAATTTTACAACAAGCAGAACGGGCTAAAATAGATACCATTAAAACTGAAAATTTATATTCATTTGATGGCATTCCGGCTTTTTCGCTGGGTCAAGGACAATAAAATAATTTTATGATAACACTTAAGTTAATGGATGGTGTTTTTAATCAATCCGAAACCATGGATCTTATAACCAAAATGATTCATTTAAAAATTAAACACCATGAGACTAAAATCGAAAAAGACATTACCGAAGAAGATTTAAAACACCGTGAAGCCAGAATTAAGCAACTTCAAAAGGATTTGTATGAGTTAAGATCCTACATCGAACATAAAAAAGACACCTTGTCTATCCATGCAACCATTACAGTAAATTAATATGCAAACGCTTAAAGTTGATTTTATTAATGGAGATTTTTCTTCAAAAGAAGCACTTGAGATACTCTCTCAGGTATATGCTCATAAAATACGTTTTCATGAATTAAAAAATTTCAGTCATATTGAGCGGTTTGGCACAACAGATAAAACATCGTTAAAGCGTATAAAAGAGTTAAAACGTTCCATAAAGCATATTAATACGCTTTTAAAGCGCGCACAAAAACAAAGCATTTACATCCAATCGGACATTACCCTTACAATAACATAAATGTGGCTGGGTAAAACACTTTGCATTGCAACCCAGCATAATAAAGAGCGTGTATTAGGCCCGCTATTTGAAAATTTATTAGGATTAACGCTAATACAAGACATTTCACTAAACACCGATATTTTAGGCAGTTTTTGCGGCGAAACCGAACGCAAGTGTACTCCAATTGAGGCATTACGGCAAAAATGCAAAATAGCAGCGTTTCAAACCAATGCCAATTTTATAGTTAGCAGCGAGGGTTCTTTTGGACCCCATCCTAACATTCCGTTTTTATATGCCAATGAAGAATTTTTAATGTTTTACGATAAAAAAAACGCTTCAGAAATTATAGCTCACGAACTGTTTTTTGAAACTAATTTCAGTTCCGATAGCTGTACCGAATGGAATCAAGTTGTAGAATTTTGTAAGCGTGTAAAGTTTCCCGAACATGCAGTTATTTTAAAATCATCCGTTTTAAAACCTAAAAAAATTGTAAAGGGCATTTCTAATTTTAAAGACTTAAAAATTCAATTTAAACGGTTTATAAAAAGCCAACCTCTTGTTTACATAGAAACCGATATGAGAGCCCTTTACAATCCTACACGAATGAACAACATTGAGCGTTTGGGCCGCAGGCTGATAAATAAAATAACATCTTTATGCCCGTTTTGCAATTGGCCCGGATTTGAAATTCAAAGGGTTATAAGGGGCTTGCCCTGCAAGTTCTGTTTACAGCCCACCAACTCCATTGTTACTTGTGTTTGGAAATGTACCCATTGTTTATTTGAAAAAACAAGTCCTGGAAACCTAATCCAACCTTTTGTTGACCCTCAATTTTGCAACGTATGCAATCCGTAATCATAAAATATATTAATGAAAACTATAATATAAATAAATGTTATAAATGAT
>CAWUNH010000298.1:0-2342 GCA_963923435.1 uncultured bacterium | reverse complement strand
CCGTATTTTAAAATACAAAAGATTGCACGGAATCCGTCTTTCCAGCCAATTTTTTTTCCTTCCTTGTAGGTTCTGCCATAATACGAAATACCCACTTCGTAAATGCGAATACCGGGTATTCTGGATATTTTTGCTGTAATTTCTGGTTCAAAACCAAAACGTTGTTCGTTTAATTGAATGGGTTTTAAAATATCCGAGCGAAATAATTTATAACAGGTTTCCATGTCGGTTAAATTTAAATTGGTAACCATATTACTTAAAAAAGTAAGGCATTTATTGCCAATAGAATGCCAAAAAAACAAAATACGGTGGGGCTGACTTCCCATAAAACGGCTGCCATATACAATGTCGGCCATTCCTTTTAATATGGGTTTTAAAAGAAGGTTGTATTCTTCCGGATCGTACTCCAAATCGGCGTCTTGAATTATAATATAATCTCCGGTAGATACCCGAATGCCGGTATGCAAGGCTGCGCCCTTTCCTTTGTTAACTGTATGTGCAAAGTACTGTATGTTTAGTTCCGGATGTTCTGATATGTAGCGTTTAACAGCCTCCTCGGTTGCGTCTTTAGAACAGTCGTTAACAAGGATCACCTCTTTTTTAAACCCTCCCTGCAATTCAACCTCGTTTATTTTGTCTAAAATTTTATGTATGGTAAGGGCTTCGTTGTATGCCGGAATAACTATGGAAAGTAACATGTTTAAAAATATCAAAAAAAACACATAAAATTAAGGTATAATTGAAGGCAAATAATAGTGAACAGGTAACAATAATTAATTACATTTGATTAAGAAAATGCAAACGGTACTGTCTGCCATATATAAAACGCTACGCGAACATGAATATGTTGTGGTTCCTGGACTGGGCGGCTTTACTTTGCAAACACTGTCTGCCACTCAAACATCTGGACATGTGTTTCGTCCTGCCTCAAAAATACCCTCCTTTAATCCTTTACTAATTCAGGATGATGGATTGTTAAAACAAACACTCATCCAAACAGGCCATAGCGTTGCAGCGGCAACGCAGCAAATAACCGAATTTACAGCCCATTGTAAAGCCCTGCTGCAGTCCAGAAAAATATTATCCATTCCGGAATTGGGTAACTTGTATCAAAATTTAAATGGAAGCATCACATTTGATCCGAATCATGGAACCCCTTGGTCTTTGGAACATTATGGACTTTTACCCGTGCAAGCTACCCCGGAAACTACCGAAACTCGAGTGCTTCCATTAAATGGAAATTCCAAATCAGTCGGCAAAACCTTGTTGTACGTATCTGTTGCAGCAAGTCTGTTTGTTTTAACGGGATTATTGGCATTTATAATCTTGCAACAACCCGGTTATTTATATCAGGCCGGATTTAACAGTCCTCCACAAAGCCATTTTTTAACCACTTCTCCTGCAATGCCAGAGTTGGCACAATACTCCACCTGCCAAGAAATTTTTAAGCAAAAACCCACTTTGCCCTTAAAAGATTCAGCATTGCCGGATTGTTATTTGGTTTTTGGGGCCTTTCGCGAATTTACAAATGCACAAAATTTAAAGTCTGCACTTAAATCCAAGGGCTTTAATGATCCCGTTGATTTTGAAACCGTGAATCAATTGATTCGGGTACGTTCGGCCCAAAAATACTCTAGCCAAGAAGCAGACCAAAAAGTCCGCAATCTGCAGCAATTAAACCAATCGGTTTGGATTTCCAGAAGTCGATGAAATCTAAATTCCCCTCCGAATCCCGTTGTATTAAAACAGAGTTTGTGCTTCCAAACGACACCAACCATGTTGCCAATTTATTCGGCGGTAAACTCATGCAATGGGTTGATATTACGGCGGCCATTTCTGCCCAACGGCACAGTGGAAGGGTTGTGGTTACAGCATCCATTAATCATGTGTCCTTTGAACATCCCATTCGTCAAAACAGTATTGTTACACTTGAAGCCAAGGTAAGCCGTGCCTTTAACAGCAGTATGGAAGTTATTGTAGATGTTTGGGTGGAACATCCCAGTTCAGGCGAAAAAACCAAGTGCAACGAGGCCATTCTGACCTTTGTTGCAGTTGATCAAAATGGATCGCCCCTACCCGTTCCCGAAATTGTACCGGAAACCGAACTTGAAACAAAACGTTTTGAAGCAGCTCTTCGTAGACGGCAATTATCGCTCTTGCTAGCGGGACGTATTCAGCCAGAGGAAGCCACCGAATTACGGGCTTTATTTGACTCAGCAAAATCAGTACGTTAACGAAACTTTGGACGTAAATGCCCCTGCCATTTTGAATTTTTTAAAATGGTGTTCTCTGGATTGCATTCCATTAAAGGAATCATACGCCCCCTGTCTCTTATACACATC
>CAWUNH010000297.1:0-2371 GCA_963923435.1 uncultured bacterium | reverse complement strand
CTGTATGCAATATGTGCATGGTAAAACACCGAGGCCTGATAGTATTCGCCCGAATCCTGGCGGAGTTTGTAAAATAAATCGCGCGCCAAATCGGTTTGTTGCAGCATTAAATACGCGTACGCTTTTTTAAATGTTATTTCTGCAAAATAGGTTTTAGTAAGCGTGTGTTGCGGAATTGTATCAAAATAGCGCGCTGCTTTATCAAATTTTTTTTGATTAAAATAATACCGGCCTAAATTTAAATACGCTTTGTATTGCCATTCTGCGCTTTGGGCGTGTTCTGCAAAATTTCGTAACAGCCAGGGTCCATCTTTTTGATTCATTTTAAGGGCTGCATAAGCAATGTAGTAGGCTGCGGCTTCTTTGGTTTCTGCTTGGTTACAGGTTTGTAAATACGTTTTAAACGCGTGTTGTGCCATGCTCCAGTCTTCTTTTTGAATGGCCTGTAAGGCGTTTTCAAATTGTGTAGAGCATAACTGGTAATACGTATTAATTTGCGCATACGCCAGTTTGGCGAAGCAAACACATAAAATTATTAAACGGAGTATGCCTCTAAACATTCGAATAAAAGTAAACAGCATTAAAACACATCCTTGTAATGCAGAATGCAGTTATTAACGGTGTTGTGTTAAAAGTGCATTGGTGTTTTAACCGTTTGCATTGATTTTAAACGTAGTTTCGTTTAAGTGAGTGCCATTGTAGAATTTCAAAATGCCGAAATACAAATTCAAAAGGAGCGTATTTTACATACCCTTAATTTTAAAATGGATTCGGGGGCCTTTGTATACCTGCTTGGATCAACCGGCAGCGGCAAAAGCACTTTTTTAAAATCCATTTACGGGGCCCTGCCCCTATCCGGTGGCCATGCTCGGGTTTGCGGTTTTGATTTAAACCAATTAAAAACCTCTCAGGTATGGCAATTGAGGCGTCAAATGGGAATTGTTTTTCAAGATTTTAAACTGTGGCACGATCAAAGTTGTGCCGGAAATATTGATTTTGTTTTAAAAGCCACCGGAGTGGCCCTGCGCTCAGAGCGCGAAGATCGCATTAAACAGGTTTTAGAACGGGTGGGTTTATGGAGCAAACGCAATGAAAAGCCCCATCGTTTATCGGGTGGTGAACAGCAACGGCTTTGTGTTGCCAGGGCCATTGTAAATCAACCCAAACTTATTATTGCCGATGAGGCTACCGGAAATTTAGATCCTGCGTCGTCGGAAGAAATTTTGGGTCTATTAAGGGAATTCAATCAAACGGGTACCGCGGTTATTTTTGCCACCCACGACATGCTTTTATACAATAAGTATCCAGCCCGAACATTTGAATTTCATTCCGGAACCTGCCAAGAAAAAACCCTTGCGGTTGAGTCGGTTTTTTAGTATCTTTAATACATGTGGTTTCGCAGCTGTTATTTAATCTTTTTTTTAGGGCTTTGCAATGCTTTGGTTCATTCCCAAACACAAGCTCCTGCTTCATCCTGTTTAAATTCCTATTCTCTTGCAACACATTCCTCCGATCTGGGCAACATTGCAAATGGAATGCATGCGGTTGTCATTCGATGGGAGGCTTCCAATACCTGTCATCTGGGGGAAGTTGAAATTAAAAACAAACAGGTAGTGGGTCTTCAGTACATTAACGATGAGGGATTGCTGCAAGTTTTAAACCTCCCTTTACAAACCCTTCAATTTAAAAATGCTCTCAGTACGGTCCGCTTAACCGATGGAAGCCGGCTAAGCCTTTTATTTACGGAGGCAAATAATCCTTGACCCGTTCGTTACTAATCCTTCCCTCGGGGCTTCCTGAAGCCTGGTTGCTGGGAATTCAAAAATGGTATCTAGCACAGGGCTGGTCTTGGCCAAATTCAAATCAAACCCTGGCCGATGAAAAAGAAAATTTAGAGCTGTATGCAGGTCCGTTATGCGATATTCCAGCTTGCTGGGAATTGGAGAAAATTGCCGTTCAACGCATTTCTCATCCCGGGTATTTGGGCGCTTCGCAAAACACGCCCGAATCGATTTTTAAATTGCCTTACGGTGCGCTTATTTATTGCCCCTGCCAAGCCGCCCAAAACCAATTATTACAGTGGCGTCCAGATTACACCTTTACCAGCAAAAAGGTTCAAGAAATCAATTGGCAAATCACAACAGGAATTTTCAGGTCTTTTGAAAAAAACCTTATTCCAGAGGGTTTAAACAGGTTTGAAATTCCGCCCGAGCAACTTGTTCCGCACGAAACACAACAGCTTATGTTGGTATACTGGTCAAAAGCCAATGCCGCCACATGGCAAAATATTCCTGAGCTCAATAACCCGCAAGAGCAGCGACTTTTCATTCACAATCAATTGTTGTTAAGGCGTCTTAAGCCCTTAAAGGCA
>CAWUNH010000296.1:0-2376 GCA_963923435.1 uncultured bacterium | reverse complement strand
ACAAAGCTTTGCTTTTTTCAAAGGCAAGTATAGCACTATTTATCACCAGCCTGATTGCGGTAATGGTTGGTCAACAGTTTATGCTTAAAATTAAACTAGCGATTATTAAACCTCTGCTCTATGGTTTTGTCATCATTTTTGCAATTTTATTTGGTTTGGGGCTTGTTTAAGTATATTAAACTACTTTTGTAGTAATGGTTTTAATTATTATTCCAACCTATAACGAACGGGAAAATATTGAATCCATGATTCGTACCCTTATGGGCTTAAACCCAGACTGGCACCTGCTTATTATTGACGACAGCTCCCCCGACGGAACAGGAATTATAGTGCAAAACCTTCAAAGCGAATATCCGCAACGTTTATTTTTAGAAACCCGAACCGGTAAAAAAGGTTTGGGTACTGCCTATATCCATGGGTTTAATTGGGGTCTTAGCAGATCCTATTTGTATTTTGTAGAAATGGATTGCGATTTTAGTCATAAACCCACGGATGTAACTCGTTTGGTGGATGCCTGCAGCCAGAACACTGCCGACCTTGCAATAGGTTCCCGCTATACTAAAGGAGGACGGGTTACAAACTGGCCATTGGGCAGAATTTTAATGAGTTATTTTGCCTCCCTTTACGTTCGAATGGTCTTAATGCTTCCTGTAAAAGATACCACCTCGGGTTTTAAATGCTACACCCGTAAAACCCTGGAATCTATCAATTTCAACCGCATTACTTTTAAAGGGTATGCATTTCAGGTAAACCTTAAATATCTGGTATACCGGGCCGGATTACGCATATTGGAATTACCCATTGAATTTACCGA
Source organism: uncultured bacterium (assembly GCA_963923435.1). Taxonomy (GTDB): domain Bacteria; phylum Bacteroidota; class Bacteroidia; order B-17B0; family Aurantibacillaceae; genus Aurantibacillus. The sequence continues at coordinate 1,562 of CAWUNH010000296.1, read as the reverse complement.
CCGGCAAAAGGGGCAAAGTAAAATGAGTTTATCTATTTTTCAAGAAGCCTTTTGGGGCGTATTTAAAATGCGAAAGCAATCCTAAAATTACAGTAAAGAGCTACCTTTGCATTCCTATGAAATTGATTTTAACCCTTGTTTATTTTGGTTTGGTATTTAAAACCCTGTCCCAGACAGAATCCCATTTAACTCAAATTCGTCAATTAACACATGGAGGCGACAATGCTGAAGCATATTTTAATTTTAAAGGTCAGCAACTTGTATTTCAAAGCAACAACCCCCGGTGGAATGTAAACTGCGATCAAATTTTTTTAATGGACATAAATGCAGCTGCAAAAGATACCAATTACTTACCTAAGCGTATTAGTACAGGAAAGGGCCGAACCACCTGCAGTTATTTTTTAAAAAATAACACACAAATTGTATATGCCTCAACGCATGCAAAACAAGATTCCTGCCCCAAAACGGTAACCATTAAAGGCAAATACCTCTGGTCGGTTGATGCAGACTACGATATTTATTTGAGCGATCTAAACGGACAAATTCAACACACCTTAACCAATCATCCCGGTTACGATGCCGAAGCAACCGTTTCACCCAAGGGAGACCGCATGGTGTTTACTTCAGATCGAAGCGGCGATTTGGAATTATGGACCATGAAAACCGATGGTACCGATTTAAAACAAATTACCTTTGGTTTAGGGTACGACGGAGGTGCGTTTTTTTCACCGGATGGAGAATCTATTGTTTTTAGAGCATCACGCCCCAAAACAACAGAAGAAATAGCAGAATATAAAAGTTTACTGGCACAGCATTTGGTTGCTCCCTCACAAATGGAACTTTACGTTTGTTCCAAAGACGGTTCCAATTTACGCAGCATTACACAATTGGGTAAGGCCAATTGGGCACCATTTTTTTTACCGGATGGCAAACGGATTATTTTTTCAAGCAACCATCATAGCTCCAGAGGTTATGATTTTCAGTTATACCTAATAAATATTGATGGCAGCGGCCTGGAACGGGTAACTCATGAGAGTTATTTTAATGCATTTCCCATGTTTTCGCCCGATGGTAAATATTTGGTTTTTTCAAGCAACCGAAACAATCACGGAACACGCGATACCAATGTGTTTATTGCCCAATGGAAAGACTGATTTTTTTTATACTTTAGAAGCATGAAATTAAAGTTTGTTTTAGTGATGTTAACCTTTGTGGTTATTTCGAATTCTCAAAATCCCACCTGGGTTAAAGGCGGTAATTCCATTACTCAAGCCGGTCAATATGGAACTATGGGTACTCCTGCCCCTGCAAATACACCCGGATCAAGAGAAGGTGGTGCAACCTGGATTGACAATACCGGCTGTTTTTGGGTATATGGAGGCAATGGTCAGGACTTTTTAAACAATAACGGACTCTTAAACGATTTATGGAAATACAATCCCAGCAACAACCAATGGACCTGGATTAAAGGCGACCAAGTTATTAATCAGTTGGGCGTTTACGGTTCTTTGGCTGCTGCAAATGCAACTAATAAACCGGGGGCACGTCAATCGCCTTGTACT
>CAWUNH010000295.1:0-2379 GCA_963923435.1 uncultured bacterium | reverse complement strand
AATTCAACTGCCGACCAGTCGCCCTCCAGTGCTGTTGGGTCTGGAAACGCAGTTCTAATAACCCGTGCAATTCCCATAATGGCTTTGTCTTCGTTGCTGTGGTAAAAAAGGGCCAAATCGCCCCGCTTCATGGCGCGCAAATGATTCCGGGCCTCGTAATTTCGAACCCCGTCCCATTGGGTGCGGGCATCGGTTAAAAATTGCACCCAACTGTATTTAAAGGGTTCCGATTTTATTAACCAATACTGCATTTTTACAAATAAACGTATTTATTTTTTTACTGGAGTTTAAAAAAGCCCTAAATTTGCGCGCGAAAATTAACATGTTTTACCTGCGCGCAGTTATAACCACACTTTTTTTAGCAATGTCTGTTTTTGGACTTTCCAATGAGTCCCCCGCAGCTTCAGGTGAAAAAAAAGAAAAAGTAAACATTGCGGAGCTTGCCTTTGAACATATTTTAGACGCGCATTCTTGGCATTTATGGGGAGAGGGTCATGCCGCCGTATCCATGCCTTTGCCTGTAATATTACATACCCAACAGGGTTGGGTGTTCTTTATGTCGTCCGAGTTTCATCACGATACGCAAGGACAAACTGTTTTTGAATCGCACGGAATCCGTTTTACAAATTTTAAAGAAACCATTTACATTGCCAGTGATTCTGTGCAAGCCGATGGCCGTTTTGTTTCTAGCAAATTAATTAATGGCAAACCGGTAATACAAAATGCTCAGCCCCTGGATTTTTCAATTACCAAAAACGCCTTCCAACTTATCCTTGCCATGGTGCTGTTACTCTTTTTATTTATCCGCATGGCCCGTGCATATTCAAAACATGGAATTTATACCGCAACCCGGGGTTCGCAATCTTTTTTAGAACCTTTGGTTGTTTTTGTGCGCGATGACATTGCCAAAACCAATATTGGTCCTAAAAGCGAACGCTTTGTCCCTTACCTGCTTACTGTATTTTTTTTAATTCTTATCAATAATATTTTTGGACTTATTCCCATTGGTGCCAATGTTACCGGTAACATTGCCTTTACTTTGGTTTTGGCCTTTATTACCCTGGTTGTAACCAACATCAATGGCAATTCCCATTACTGGAAGCATATTTTACTGCCCAAACCCCTTTATCTTTGGCCCATACTAATGCCCATTGAATTGGTTGGAATTTTTACCAAACCCTTTGCCTTAATGATTCGTTTGTTTGCAAACATGTCTGCGGGCCACATTATTGTAATTAGCCTGGTGGGACTTGTTTTTGTTTTTGAATCGCTTTGGGTGTCCCCCATTTCTGTGGCTTTTGCCTTATTTATTGATGTATTGGAATGCCTGGTGGCGCTCCTGCAAGCATATATTTTTACCTTATTAACGGCGCTCTTTATCGGTTCCGCTACTGCAGATCACCACGATGCAGCCCATAAGGACCAAGACGACCAACTCCTTAACCCTTCACATTAACCAATAAAAACCAAAAAAACATGACTGGAAGTATCGCAGCAATCGGAGCAGGTCTCGCCGCAATAGGCGCCGGGATCGGAATCGGACAAATCGGAGGACACGCAATGGATGCCATTGCCCGTCAGCCGGATGCTTACTCAAAAATTCAAACAACCATGATTATCGCCGCGGCCCTGGTAGAGGGAGTTGCGTTATTTGCCGTTGTAGTAGCATTGATGTAAGAACCTTCCCGGTTTATACCCTTGGTATAAACCGGGATTTAAACTTTATTTATGTATTTATTAGGATCTTTAATAACACCGGGAATCGGGCTCATCTTTTGGACTTCGGTGGTATTTTTATTACTGCTGTTCCTGTTAAGCAAATATGCATGGAAGCCCATATTAAACGCTGTTAAAACCCGCGAAGAGCATATCAAAGAGGCCCTTTCAAGCGCTGATAAAGCCCTCCGCGACATGCGTGAATTGCAATCAAACAACGATAAAATTTTACAGGAAGCCCGTACCGAACGGGACCAATTGTTAAAAGAAGCCCGTCAAACCAAAGAAGCCATTATTACCGAAGCAAAAGCCAAGGCGCAGGAAGAAGTTTCCCGAATGGTTCAAAGCGCTAGAGAACAAATTGAAAACGAAAAAAATCAGGCAAAGGACGAACTGCGTAAACAGGTTGCCCTCCTTTCCATTGAAATAGCGGAAAAAGTGTTGCGTCAAGAATTGGGCAACAACTCCAAGCAAATGGATTTTGTAAAACAAGAAAGCGACCGAATTCAAATACTATGATTGCGGCTCAACGATATGCAAAAGCGCTCTTAGATCTTGCCCTGGAAAAAAAGGCGCTCGACGATTTAGACCGGGATGTATCTGCATTAAGTGCTGCTTTTAAATCCATTCGCGACTTGCAATTGTTTATACAAAGCCCTGTAA
>CAWUNH010000294.1:0-2398 GCA_963923435.1 uncultured bacterium | reverse complement strand
CTTGTATTCCAAAACAACGTTCGGAAAAATATGCCAAGAGTGAGTTTAAAACATGGTTGTTCGCGTCGTTGTGTGAAAAAAAAGGCCAAAATTCAGCCGTTTGAATGTAATAATAGAATGTAGCCACCTCGTCGTGAGAGAGTGGAACCAAATAAGACTTAATTCCAAAAAGGATGAGCAAGGCAATTGAAATGAATCCATACCACCAGGCCAGGATTCTGTTGTTAGCAATCATGGCAGTAAATACCGTTGATGCTTTTTAATACTCTGTAAACTTCGAATACCTGAGGATGAAATATGTAAAAATTCCCGATCTGGAATAAAATATACAATGTTTACCTCCGGCATGGTATCCTGTAGGTATCGGAGCTGCATGTTTTCAAATTCAAAATCTTGGGTATTCCTTAAGCCTCGAATTACGGTAACCGGATAGTGGACGGACCGAATGCAATCGGTAAGCAGGCCAGAATAATGTATAATTTCATAACTTGAAAGGTCACGGGGAAGTTTAAAACCTTGCTTGGTATTGGATTTTTGGGTGTTTTGACCAACTGCAATGATTATCTTATCAAAAGTTTGTTCTGCTTTTTTCAGGATATTTAAATGTCCGGCATGAAACGGATTAAAACTACCTGGAAATAGAGCAATTTTTGGACGGTACGATTCTAAAAACAATCTGGCAGAATAACTGTGTTTGCTTTTTTTAAGATAATCTATTCGAGCCTTTTGATAGGGTATCCAGGAAAACTGCTGATATTTTTTAAACCATTGCAATTCGTGCTCTATAACGCTTTTAAGCGGTTTTTCACTGATGTAAAAATCCAGGTCTTTGAAATTAATTTTAATTTTTTGATTTTGCATAATAATAAAGACTTGAACAGCTGTTGTAATTTAAAACCTGATTTGCCGCCTGCAAAATTTCTTTTGGAGTCAATGCCTCGTATTTTAAAAGTTCTGAATTAATCCACTCCGGGTGCCCCATCCAGGCATAAATGGCCAAATGACTTGCTTTATTGACAATATCTGTAGACGAAAATCGAAGAGCGGATTCAAATTTGCGAACACACTTAAGCAATTCGGATTCATTCACCGGCGTGTTTTTAAATTCATGAATTAATTCATCCAATGCCGCATCGGCCTGTTCAAATGTAATTTCAGGCATTAATTTTCCGCTTATAACAAAAAGTCCCGGATCGTCATCTCCGGTTACATAACAAGAAATCTCACTAAATAAGGGATTGTTAAGTACCAAGGCCGTATGCAAACGCGAAGAATTTCCTCTTCCCAGTAAATCCGAGAGTAAATCAACGGCTGGGTACATAGGATGCTTTCGTTCACACATGCGGTATGCACGGTAAATGGCATGGGCTGGAACATCTCGGGTAACTTCCAATTTGCGGAAAGCCGTTTGTTGGGGTTCGATTGTTCTTTTGGGTTTGTTAACCGTTTTAGCCGGTATTGGGCCAAACCATTTTTCGGACAAAGCCTGAACGCGATTTAAAGAAACCTGACCGCTTACCACCAGAATGGCATTTGAGGGGCTGTAAAAGGAATTAAAAAACAATTTAACCTCCTCCATTGTAGCCTGTTCTATTTGTTCAATGTTTTTTCCAATGGTTGCCCACTGGTAGGGATGTTCTTTATAAACCAAAGGTCTTAAAAGCAACCATGCATCTCCGTAGGGTTGATTGAGATAGCGTTGTTTAAATTCTTCGATTACCACCTGCCGTTGCACTTCCAGGCTTTTAGGGCTAAATGCCAATCCCATCATTCGGTCGCTCTCCAGCCAAAACGCGGTTTCGATATTATCGGAAGGTACAGTGCAATAGTAATTGGTTAAATCGTTGGTGGTAAATGCATTATTATCACCGCCAACACGTTGCAAAGGTTCGTCGTAATTAGGAATATGAATGCTGCCACCAAACATCAAATGTTCAAATAAATGTGCAAAACCGGTTCGAGCGGGATGTTCATCTCTGGCACCCACATCATAAAGCACATTTACACATACCATGGGACTGCTTAAATCCTCATGAACGTATACCCGTAATCCGTTTTGCAATACAAAATGTTGATAGGCCAGCATGTGGTTAAAGTTGTATTTTTTTTATTACTCTACAATATTCGTTATAAACCTCCCTTACAATTTCGGCAGCAGGTTTTATGGTGTCAATTAGTGAGGCCACTTGACCAATCTCAAGCTCGCCCTCAATTAAATCACCTTCAAACATTCCTTTTTTTGCACGCGCCCTTCCTAAAATAGTTGTTAATTCATCCGGAGAAGCCCCACGGTTTTCAGCCTCGGCTACAAGATTGTAGAAATCGTTTTTTAATAACCGAACCGGAGTTAATTTTTTAAGAACCAAATGAGTTTCACCCTCCTCGGATTGAATGACCC
>CAWUNH010000293.1:0-2410 GCA_963923435.1 uncultured bacterium | reverse complement strand
GAGCCTGTATTCCAGGTATAGGAATTTGCTCCGGAGGCCGTGAGTATGGCACTGGAACCCGTACAAAGGGCCGTACTGCTTGGAACAATAGCCACAGGAGCCCCTGAAGCTGAATAAGAAATAACGATTCGGCCATTTCCCGTTTGAATGCTAGAAGTGGTAGAGGCATTTAACAATGTTCCAATATAACTGGATCCACCCGCACCGCTCATTCCAACCCAATTGCTTACGCCGGTGGTGTGAACCCCGTTGCCACCAATTAAACCGCCACCTTCACCACCAATATAGGAGGGCTGTGTTGGAGTTCCCTGACCGCTGCCAACTTCTCCGCCACCGGCTCCTCCGGTCCCCAGGGCGCCATTGGCACCATTATTAGCCGCAGTTAACGCGGTTCCGCCCGCGCCTCCTGCCAATTGTGTTCCGCCGGTTGCCAATGCCCAGCCGGTTGCAGAAGAACCTACCCAGCCGGAACCGCCTCCGCCGCCATAATATCCTGCGCCACCACCCCCACCGGCCCCGCGACCGTAGCTGGGAATGCGATCGCCTCCGGCGCCACCACCCCCACCGGCTACAATAATTCGGTTTGCAAGGGCATTGCCATTAATTCGAACATCCGAGGCGCCTCCTCCCACACCCCCTCCAGAAAGCGGGCTATTAAGAGTAACGCCGGCAGCACCTCCGCCATTGTATCCGTTTACGCCTCCCACATAAATATTTAGTAACATACCTGGGGTAACCGTTAGCACTCCGATTGCACGACCACCCAGGCCGCCCACCGTAGTGCTGTTGGAATTAGTCCCACCCTGAGCTCCAAACGCAGTAATGGACACGTTAAATACACAGGCCGGTATGGTAAAAGTTTGTGCCGTGCCCGAAAAATTAAAGGTTTGTGTGATAACTTGGGCTTTTATAAAATTAAAACCCACTATTAAAACCAAATATAAAAGGTAAAATTTTTTCATAACATAAATGGAATAGTACTAATGTAATTAAAAAAAATCGAAACCTATAACCTTTACTCAATTTAAAAGCCTGTACACGAATTTTATCTTTAAACTCAAATTAAAATAATTAGATTTATTACATGCAAACGTACAAAGCCATTGTTATTGACGACGAACCGTCCAGCAGAAAAAACACCATAAGCATGCTTAAACAGTATTGTTCTGAAATTGAGGTGGTAGGCGAGGCAGACAACGGGTTAACTGGAAAAAAACTGATTCAGGAATTAAATCCACAGGTTGTTTTTTTAGACATTCAAATGCCGGGCATGAACGGCTTTCAGATGCTGGAAGGCATCTATAAAAAAGATTTTAGGGTAATTTTTGTTACAGCGTACGGAGACCACGGCATTGCAGCGGTAAAGGCCGGTGCCACCGATTATTTACTTAAACCCATTATTATTTCCGAACTTCAGCAGGCGGTAAATAAAGTAATTGCCCACTACAGCCAACAAACGGAAAAATCCAGCGACGAGGCGCCTCACACCATTGTTATCAATCATAGTAAAGGATTTACCTTAATTGAATTTAAGGATATCGTTTGGCTGGAAGCCAATGATAATTACACCACTTTGTATTTAAAAAACAGTAAAAAGATTGTTGCCAGCAAAACTTTAAAGGAGTTTGAAAGTATTTTACCAAGCCGGGATTTTTTTAGAGTACACCGCTCTTCACTGATAAATTTTGCCTGTGTAAAAGAATTTAGCACCCACGATGGCGGGGAGGTTATTTTAGAAGATGGTACCCGCGTTCAGGTTAGCAAAGCCAGAAGCCAGGATTTTGCAGCTTTTATCAGAGACCATTCGGTTCGGCCCAAATAAAACAATATAAGTATCTTTAGTACGTGAGGCACCTGACAATTGCCATCTTTGCGGCTGCCCTTTCTTGGCTGTTTAACCTGTGTAGTGTTCAGGCGCAGGAACCTATTTGGAATGTAAAACGGTTTGCAACCGAAGAGGGGCTCTTAGATCCACAGGTATTATCTATTCAGCAACACAGCAACGGTGTTTTATACTGCAATACCGCCAAAGGAATTTTTTTTAACGAGGGGGCGGGTTTTCAAAGTTTACCCATACGACAACTGGCGTACCGAACCCTATCAGCCTTTGGAATTTCAAAAAAAGGAGAGTTGTTTTTATTTGTTCGCAATCAGGGGCTTTATGCCTACAATGCATCCACTCAAGGCATGGAACTTTTGCTTGCAAATAAGGACCTACAGCCCACAGACCTGTTTGTAACCCCCCGGTGGATTTTTTTATTTACCAGAGGCATCCGAATGGCTTGTTACGAACGAAAAACAGGGCAACTTATTAAGGACGAATGGCAGGCTAAAGAAAAAAACAATTTGGCCTATGCAGCCTGTTTGGTATCAGACCTGTCTCTTATACACATCTGACGCTGCCGACGAA
>CAWUNH010000292.1:0-2414 GCA_963923435.1 uncultured bacterium | reverse complement strand
CCATAATTTCTGGCTGATAAACGGAGGTGTTAAGGTTTGCATAATGAGCTTTGTTTTAAGCGTTTTTTTATAAAATTAAATACAGGTTTGACCAATGCGGTAATTTTACTTTAAAGTACCTGTTTTTATTACCTTGCAAGTAAAATTTATTTTTACGGGATAACTTCTTGCTTAATTCTTTTAATGCCAATGTCTGTTTGTAAATCAAAAAGCCTGTTAAACAGGCTTTTTGATTAACGCTGTGGTCCCGAAGGGATTCAAACCCCTAACCTTCTGATCCGTAGTCAGATGCTCTATTCAGTTGAGCTACGGAACCATTTTAAGAGCTGCAAATATAAGGGTTTAATTGAGTTGCCGCTCGATTCTGTAAAATTCCATAAATTAATAAACCCTAATTCAAAGGGGGCTTTTTATGTTACCGATTTCTTGTTAAAAATTAATTTATTGTAAAGCTTAATTTAATGAGCCAAGGGTTTGTACAGCACTTTTTTTTAGGTTATATTTAAGGTCTATGCGTTGCAGGTTCATTGTCTTTTTTTTAGTGTTCCTAACTACGGTACAAGCCCAATATTTTCGATGGGCTAAATCCATGGGATCTAATAACGTAGATGTTTCGCGTGCAGTTGCGGTTGATGGTTCCGGTAATGTATATACGGTGGGATATTTTCAAAACTCCGCCGATTTTGACCCGGGTTTAGGGGCTTTTAATTTAACCTCCCAGGGTGGCAACGATTTATATATTTCAAAACTGGATGCCAATGGAAATTTTGTTTGGGCCAGACGCATTGGAGGATGGGGCGACGATTATGCCTTTGGATTAACCATCGATAATTCCGGTAATCTTTTTGTTACGGGATCTTTTGAAGGCACTGTGGATTTTGATCCGGGTCCAGGAAATTTTCCATTAACAGCTCCCAATGGCGGAGGTGGGTTTACTTCAGATGCCTTTGTACTTAAATTGGACGGTCAGGGGATTTTTCAATGGGCTCGCCGTATTGGCGGAAATGGAGACGATCAAAGTTTTGGAATTTCTCTGGACAGCCAAGGCAATGTATTAACCACCGGTTATTTTCAATGGACCGCCGATTTTGATCCGGGGGCCGGAACCAATAACCTATCATCGGCCGGTTCGGATGATATTTTTGTTTCAAAATTAAACGGATTGGGCAATTTTGTTTGGGCCCGCCGTATTGGAGGAACCAATCAGGACCGCGGTTATGCGCTATCAACGGATGCCTCCACCAACATAGCCGTTACCGGATTTTTTCAAGGTACGGTAGATTTTGATCCGGGGATTGGAACGGTTAATTTATCCGCTTCAGGTCAATCCGATATTTTTTCAATGAAACTTAATGATTTAGGAAATTATGTTTGGGCAAACCGGGCTGGGGCTGCAGGAACCGACATTGGATACGGGATAAAAATAGATGCATCGGGTAATGTGATCACCGTTGGATCCTTCCAAAACACCGTAGATTTTGATCCTTCTCCATTAACCACATTTAATTTAACTTCCACCGGTTCAGACGATGCCTTTGTTTGGAAGTTGGACCAGGGTGGATTAATAAACTGGGCGGTTAAATTTGGGTCTTGGAATTCAGACGTTGCCTATAAATTGGATACGGATGTCAATGGAAGCATTTTTACAACCGGTTACTATCAAAACACCGTTGATTTTGACCCAGGCGGCTCCACCTTTAATTTAACCAGCACGGGTAATCAGGATGTTTTTATTTCAAAAATATCTTCCGCCTCCTCTTTTCAGTGGGCCCGATCTGTGGGAGGTAATGCGGGTAATGACGTTGGCAGGAGCATTTGCGTGGATCCTTCCGAAAATGTTTATGTTACTGGACCCTACGAGGGGAGTGGGGATTTTGATCCCGGATCGGCTTCTTTTAGTTTAACGGCAATTAACGCCTGGGGAAATCCTTCGGATGCTTATGTATTAAAACTTTGCCAATGCAATTTATCGGTCACTACCTTGCCTCAAAACACCGTATGTTCCGGAACAACGCTGTCACTAACTGCGCAAGGAGCCAATACCTACACCTGGAATCCAATAGGATTAAACACGTCCAGTGTTACCGTGACGCCTGCCATTAGCACGGTTTATACCGTAGTTGCCACAAGTACCAACGGTTGTGTTGGAGACCAATCCGTTTCCGTGGTGGTTCGCCCTACACCCACCATTCAATTAAGTCCTAATCCTGCCAGTGTATGCCCCCAGCAACTCTCTGCTATAACAGCTTCGGGTGCCAGTAATTATACTTGGAGCATAGGTAATTCAACGGTTACGGTCTTGCAGGTTGCTCCAATGGTTAGTACAACCTACTCGGTTGTCGGTACCAATTCTACCGGCTGCAGCAGTACCGCGAGTATAACCATAGGAATTAATCCAAGTCCTACCATCAACA
>CAWUNH010000291.1:0-2421 GCA_963923435.1 uncultured bacterium | reverse complement strand
CGTGGGCTCGGAGATGTGTATAAGAGACAGGTTTTATAATTATGGGATTTATAGTTAGAGGTCAAATACGTTCCATTGAAGTTCAATCCCAAACCGATATGCGAAAAATTTATTTTGACTATTCGGCCAACCGCTTGGAAATTATTGACCAGTTTGGAAACGTACGAACCGATGCTAAAATGCAATCTTACCGCATTCAATTTAAGCTGCCACAAACGGATACCAGTTTTGATTGTTTTGGAGCGGAATTGCCCCTGTTTGTTATTTCCTGTTTAAATACGCTTAAAAAAAATACCGATTTGCATTTTCAAAACATTAAAATTATTTCCGAATATGGAAACAATGTATACCTGCCAGACTGTAAAAGCCTTTGGATACCGGCTAAAGCGGTATTAAACAAAAATAAGAAATGAGTATCTTTAACCTATGAAACCTTTGGGATTGCTTCTTTTGGTTATTTCACTGGCTTCCTGCCGTCCGGAGGATCCGCAACCTCAGCCAAAACCACAACCCAATCCTATAACCTTGGAATGTAATTTTTTACCCGTAATTGGTTTGGATACGCTCGTATACAATCGGTATTATCAGTTAAGTCAGGGCGATTCCATTCGGGTTACCAAATTTAACGTCTTTATTAGCAACCTAAAATTGTTGTCAGCAGATCAATCGGTTTTGGTTTCGGAGCCCGAAAGCTACCATCTGATTCGTACACATCAGCCTAACACCCAAAACGTATCATGGACCTTTACCAACAGCGGTACTTATTACGGAATCAGATTGGATGTAGGAGTCGACAGTGCCAGAAATTGTTCGGGTGTACAATCGGGTAATTTGGATCCGGCCTATGCCAGCGATATGTATTGGAGCTGGACAACCGGCTATATTTTTTTAAAATTAGAGGGAAATTCGCCGCAATCTACAGGGTTTAATCAAATGGTGGAATATCATATAGGAGGGTTTTCTGGAATTAACAAAACTCAAAAAACCCTCTTTCTGATGTTTCCAAATCCACTGAATTTAACCGAGGGAGCCGTTAGGAAAATTAAATTTCATGTTGATATTAATCCATTGTTTAACGCAGCAGAAAAAATTACATTTAATCAGAGCCCCAGTATTTTATCGATAGGTCCAAAGGCAGCAAGTTTTTCTAAAAATTTTCCTTACATGATTCGCTTGGCAGGCATACAGTAATGAAAATTCAGGTAAATATAGCTTTGGTGTTTTTACTCTTGACGGCTTCCTGTGCCGTTGATCCCCCCATAAAACCTCTTATAAACGATACGCCCATTGAAACGGTCCCTCCAAACTGGCCGGAACCTAAGTACCGTTTCGCCAATAACCCCCTCAGCAAAGCCCGCTTTGAATTGGGACGTGCTTTATTTTACGAAACGCTGCTAAGTCGCGATAACACCGTTTCCTGTGCCAGTTGTCACATTCAAAATTTTGCCTTTGCTCAAACCGATCATGCATTCAGTCACGGCGTTGACAATCGCATAGGACACCGTAATGCACCCGCTTTATTTAACTTAACCTGGCACAGCGAATTTATGATGGACGGGGCCATCAATCATATAGAAAAACAACCGTTGGCTCCCATTGCAAATCCTTTGGAAATGGACGAATCCATTGTTAGGGTATTAGAAAAATTAAATGCAAAAGAACGTTACAAACAGCTTACAAAAGCTGCATATAACACCGACAGCCTTACCTCACAGCGGCTTTTATGGGCTATGACCCAGTTTATGGGATTAATCTATTCTCATACCACAAAATACGATGCTGTAAAAAACGGTCAATCAAACAGTGCTTTTACGGAATCTGAACAAAGGGGCTACCAGTTGTTTCAGAAACACTGCAATTCCTGTCACCGCGAACCGCTTTTTACCGATTTTAATTACCGAAGCAACGGTTTGCCTCCGCATCCGGTTATTCAAGACTCAGGAAGAGCGATGGTGACCGGTCTTACGCAAGACCGCTGGAAATTTAAAACGCCCAGCCTTCGTAATGTGGCGCTTACTTATCCCTACATGCACGACGGACGTTTTTCAACTTTAACAGAGTGTTTGAATCATTACCGAAATGGCCTTTTTAACACTCAAAACATAGACCCTTTACTAAATCAACCCATCCGTTTAAACGATTCCGAAGTTTCGGATATAATCCAGTTTTTAAATACGCTGAGCGATTATTCCATGATTTACGATCAACGGTTTTCGGATCCCAACCGTATCCAATGAGAGTGTTTGGAATGCTACAAACGGCCTTGTTTTGCTTGCTAATTTCATGCAACAAAAATCAATTGGGGGGTAATTCTAAAATTAATTTGCAGGTGGTACATCACGGCAAGGCCATTTCCGGTGCAAGAGTTTACATTAAATTTAAAACCCTTACTTTTCCAGGAACCGATACCCTGTTATACGA
>CAWUNH010000290.1:0-2424 GCA_963923435.1 uncultured bacterium | reverse complement strand
AATCCAAGCACTGTACATACTATCCAAATAAGCCCGTAAATTATATTTTTCATAAAACAAATATAGGATTCCAATCAGGTTTCAATTCAATTTACATCTTGCCTGTTTTTTATTTTTTAAAGGTTATTAACATTACAAGTATTTTTATTTAAATAATTGACCCTATGTTTGTCAAAAATTAGACGTATGTATCCAGAAGCCATCGTGGCCCCCATGAAATCCGAACTTACCGTTTCCGGATTTGAAGATTTAACCAGCCCTGAATCCGTAGACCATGCAGTTTCGAGTTCCGGAACAGTACTCATGGTTGTTAATTCGGTATGCGGATGCGCAGCAGGTGCCTGCCGTCCCGGAGTTAAAAAAAGTTTAAACCATTCTAAAATTCCTTCTAAACTCACAACGGTTTTTGCAGGATTTGATACGGAGGCCGTTGCACAGGCCAGAAAACATTTTCAGCCCTACCCTCCCAGTAGTCCTTCCATAGCCTTATTTAAAGAAGGTAAATTGGTTCATTTTATTGAACGTCATCACATTGAAGGACAAACGGCCGATGCCATTTCCAGCCATTTGAAAGCCGTATACGATGAATATTGTTAACCTTTATTTTGCTTTAATAAAAAAGGCCCGTTAAGGGCCTATTTTATTTATCCAATTAATTAATACTTAATTATTTTTTTGCTGCAGAGGCTGCCGGAGCGGCTGGAGTAACTGCCGGAGTAGCAGGAGTGGCCGTTGCAGCAGCAGACTCTTCTGAAACAGCAGCACGGGTCACCTGAACCGAAACCACCGATATGTTGGAAGGGTGTAAAATCTGCAATCCATCTAACACAATTTCACCGGCACTTATGGATTTTCCAATTTGAAGCGATTCTACATTCAATTCAATTGCATCGGGCATTTTCGAAATCAATCCGCGAACTTTAAGTTTACGCATTTTAATGTTTAATTTTCCACCCGCTTTTACACCTTCGGATTGTCCGTGCGTTTTTACAGGCAACATCAAAGTAACCGGTTTTTGATTGTCTACCATTAAAAAATCAACGTGCATCAGTCGGTCTGTAATTCTGTGAAACTGGGATTCTTGCACGATGGTTTGATAGGCATTGGAATCAATTTGCAGTTGCACCAGTTTTGTATCCGGTGTATACAAAATGTCCTTAAAATGCCGTTCATCGGCATAAAAATGCACCTGTTGGCCGTTACCATAAAGCACACAAGGAACCATTCCCTTGGACCTTAAAGCAGCAGCATCCGTTTTCCCTACGTTCGCTCTGAGCGAACCGCTCAATGATACTGTTTTCATTTTTTTTGTTTTATATCCTTAGGCCGTCCCGGAACGGTTTGGGGAGGTTTATCGTTTATCCGGGTTTATTTTACTATAAAATTTTCACTAATGGATTCGTAATTATGTACACTGTGGATAACCTTGGCAAACAAATCCGCAACACTTAAAACTTTAATTTTAGGCCCAAATTCGGTGTGCGGTATGGTATCCGTAACCACCAATTCGGTGAGTTTTGATTGAGAAATGGTTTCCATTGCTTTTCCGGACAAAACCGCATGGGTGCAAAGCGCACGAACACTTTTAGCGCCACGATCCAACATCATTTCTGCAGCTTTACACAGGGTTCCTCCAGTATCAATTAAGTCGTCAACTAAAACAATGTTACGTCCTTCGATATCACCGATTGCAGTCATGCTTTCAATTACGTTTGCTTTGGCGCGCTGTTTGTAGCAAATTACCATTTCGGCATTTAAATGTTTTGCGTAGGCATTGGCCCGTTTACTGCCTCCCATGTCTGGCGCAGCAATGGTAAGATCTTCTAAAGCCAAAGACCTTATGTAGGGTAAAAAAATGGTGGAAGCGTATAAATGATCGACCGGTACATTAAAAAAACCCTGTATCTGATCGGCATGCAAATCCATGGTCATAACCCTGGTTGCTCCTGCCACGGCCAACATATCGGCAACCAATTTTGCACCTATGGCAACCCTAGGCTGATCTTTACGATCTTGACGGGCGTACCCAAAATAAGGAACAACCGCTACTATTTGGCGGGCGCTGGCCCGTTTGGCTGCATCAATTAAA
The DNA here is from genome assembly GCA_963923435.1 of uncultured bacterium. Taxonomy (GTDB): domain Bacteria; phylum Bacteroidota; class Bacteroidia; order B-17B0; family Aurantibacillaceae; genus Aurantibacillus. The sequence goes on along the minus strand of CAWUNH010000290.1, from coordinate 335 downwards.
AGCAATAATTCCATTAAATTATCAGCAGGAGGCATGGTACTCTGAATGATAAATACACTCTGACCACGAATGCTTTCTTCGTAGGAGGCCTGTAATTCGCCGTCGCTAAAACGGTAATGGATTAACTTGCCCAGGTCTTTTCCATACGATTTTGCAATTTTTTCTGCCAAACCTTCAGAAGCAATTCCAGAAAACAAGCGAACCTGAGATTCCATAGGGGTTGCAAATATACCAAAAAAACCAAAATATGGTTTTAAACCTTGCTAAATCCATGGAATTAAATTACATTTACAGCCCTGCCTCGGTGGCGGAATTGGTAGACGCGCTGGTCTCAA
>CAWUNH010000289.1:0-2434 GCA_963923435.1 uncultured bacterium | reverse complement strand
TGTATAAGAGACAGGTTTAAACGAGTCCATTGAGCATATTCGTCAGCACGCTCCGGAAAGCCCTTCCCGCCCCTCCACGCCGCCCGCTTCTTCCGACGTACAGTTTGAAGATTTAGGATAAGTTCTGCGCCTGCCCGTGCGGATTTTGGTTATCGACAGCTTTGACAGTTTTACCTTTAACCTGGTGCATACCCTCGAAACGCACCCCCGGGTGCATTGCACGGTTATGACCAACAACGCCATTGATTGGACGGCCTTAACTGCTTTTAACGCCGTGGTGTTATCTCCCGGACCCGGTATACCCGAAGAGGCCGGCGACCTTATCAAATGCATTGACGTACTTAAAGCACAGCGGCCCATTTTAGGGGTTTGCTTGGGCATGCAAGCCATAGGTCAGTTTTTTGGAGCCCGGCTCATTAATTTAAAACAGGTGTTTCATGGCCTGGCCCGTCCGGTGTATATTACCCGTCCTAAAGACCCTTTGTTTACAAACTGTACAAATCCCTTTGTTGCGGCCCGTTACCACTCCTGGGGACTCGATCCGGAATCGGTTAAAGAACCGCTTGAAATTACGGCCCAGGATGCCGAGGGCCGGGTTATGGGAATTCGGCATTTGCAACATAATATATGCGGGCTGCAGTTTCATCCCGAATCAATATTAAGTCCGCAGGGTACCACCCTGCTTCACAACTGGATTAACACCTATGCCCATGGATAACAACGCTTTTATTTACGGTACAAGGGCGGTTATTGAAGCCCTGCATGCCGGCCAAACCATTGACCGGATATGGATTCAAAAAGGGCTTTCCAATGCCCTGTACCACGAGCTGCGTCAGGCTTTAAAGGGCAAGCAAATTCCTATACAAACCGTGCCGGTCGAAAAATTGCAACGCCTGGGTTCTAAAAACCATCAGGGCGTGGTGGCCGCTTTGGCGGAAATTCATTATCAGGATGTATTTCAAATAGTGCAGCAGGTTTTTGAGCAGGGCCAGTCGCCCCTGGTTTTGGTGTTGGATCAAATAACCGATGTGCGAAATTTTGGAGCCATTGCCCGCAGTGCCCTTTGTGCCGGTGTAAACGCCCTGTTAATTCCATCTAAAGGCGCTGCGCAAATTAACAGCGATGCCATTAAAACCTCTGCCGGCGCGTTGCACCACCTGCCGGTTTGCAGGGTTCCGTACATCGACGAAGCCCTAAAGCAATTAAAAGCCTCGGGCTTAAGTATTGTGGCCTGCCACGAAAAAACCAGCCAAACCCTATACTCCAGTAAATTAACCGGTCCTCTGGCCCTGTTGCTGGGCAGCGAAGACAAGGGCATTAGTCCGGCCTATTTAAAATACTGCGATGCCGAAATTGCCATTCCTATGAAAGGTCCGCTGGCAAGCCTTAATGTTTCGGTGGCGGCGGGCATTGTATTGTTTGAACGGTTGCGCCAAACGGCTGCCGCCGAATTTTAAAGCGGGTTAATTTTGTACCTTTCATTCCGCAGGTTTTTATGACGTGGTATACCTCTTGGTTTGACAGTCCGTATTACGAACTGCTGTACCGTCAACGCGACGCGGCCGAGGCCCGCCGCTTTTTACAGGGCTTGTGGCCCCTGCTGGGCTTAAAACCAAATGCCCGGGTTTGGGATATGGCCTGCGGCCAGGGACGCCATGCCGCGGTATTGCACGAATTGGGTGCAAATGTATGGGCCAGCGATTTGTCGGTAAATTCCATTAACAAGGCCCGTAAAGCCCATCCCGATATTGCCTTTGATGTGCACGACATGCGCCAGGCACCCCCGCGCAATTTTTTGGCCGTTTTTAATTTGTTTACCAGCATTGGTTATTTTGAAACCGCTGCCGAACACCAGCGTGTGTTTGATTCGGCCGCTGCCGCCCTGTGTTCCGGGGGCCTGATGGTACTTGATTTTTTAAATGCCGCCCTTGTGCGGACCCAGCCGCTCTTGCCACAGGTACATTCGCTGCAGGGGATAACGTTTGATGTTACAAAACACCTTGAAGCCTCCCGCATTATTAAAACCATTCGCATACGCGATGGCAATGGCAGGCAGGAGTTTACCGAGTCGGTAGAATTGCTTGAAAAAGACGAACTTTGTGCCATGGCGCAAAACAGCAATTTGCAGGAATGCTATTGTTTTGGAGATTACGACTTGCAACCCTTTAATGGCAACGCCTCGCCGCGCCTTATTTTAATTTTTAAATCGGGCCTATGAGTGTACTCTGGGCATGGACGGCACTGGTTGCACCGGTAATGGCAAGCGGCATTCTCATTCAGCGCATTGCATTTAAAGACTCGGTATTACGCTTGTTTTTGGCCTTTAGCGCCTCTTATTTATTTGCCTTAACCCTCATTCATATGTTGCCCGAAGTGTATGCGGGGCCTGTTCCAAAACTGGCCGGACTGTGCATTGTTTTTGGGTTTTGCCTGC
>CAWUNH010000288.1:0-2437 GCA_963923435.1 uncultured bacterium | reverse complement strand
GCGTCTCAGGATTTAAAACAAGTTCAGATTCTTTAGCGCGGTCTCACATGCGATTGCAATGGAAGCACATATCCGTTATAACCCCATTAACGATAGATATTAATGGAGATTACAGCCATTTAAGCGATTCCAATCAATACCGAGGTATTTCATTTAGATCGCATTTTACCAAGCCCTACAAAAAACAAATTATTTTAAGGGAATTGCAATTTCATCCAAATACCTGGTATCAGCCAGCCCAAACAGAAACCACCTATAAAAGGCTTATCGGTACCGGAATTTTTCAAAACGTTTCCATAATAATAAAACCGGATACGGTTTCGGGTCAAACTGCATTATCGGCCTCTATTGTTTGCATTCCTCCTGTAAAACAAATTATTAGCGCAGAAACCGAGGGCACTAACACCTTTGGAAATTTAGGAATAGACGCCAACGTGGTATACCGAAATCGAAATTTGCTTAAAGGTGGGGAAGTTTTAGAAGTAAAATTGCAGGGGGCTGTTTCTTCACAATCTCAGTTTAACACAAAGGCTTTGGATCCTACAATAGAGGGGTTGCAAAATAATTTTAATACCATCCAGTTTGGTCCTGAGATTTCACTAATACTTCCAAAAGCTTACGGTTTATTTTCATGGTCCAAACCTTTGTTGCGCTGGAATCCCCGTTCTTACATTAAAGTTAATGCAAACATCCAAACGCGTCCTCAGTTTTCGCGTTCAATTTGGAGTATTGATTACGGGTTTAATTTTAAAAACGAGCATGGAACCATCCGCCATGATTTTATACCCTTTGAATTATATTCGGTAAAAATGGGAGTTTTTAACGATGCTTTTAAAGATTCTTTGTACCGGTTTAACGATGCCTTTTTAATCAACTCGTTTCAAGATCACATTACTACCTTAATGCGGTATGGAATCAGTTACAGTAAATACGACTATTTTATTAATTCCAATAAAACTAATTTTTTATTTCGATGGAATATAATTTCTTCCGGTTCAATTTTACGAGAACTTTTTAAACTCAGCAATCAAGCAACCGATTCCAACGGACAGTACAAATTATTTTCCATGCCGTTTGCTCATTTTATTAAAACCGACTTTGATTTCAGAATCAACATTCCATTTCCTAAAACCAATGCCCGTCTTATTTGGCGCATCAGTGGCGGCATGGGAGCCCCTTTTAAAAATTTAAACGTTTTACCCTATGAGCAAAGTTTTTTTTGTGGAGGACCAAACAGCGTTCGTGCATGGCGATCCAGAACCTTGGGCCCCGGGGGCTACAATCCCGAAAACAGCTCCATGCGGTTTGATAAAATTGGAGATATTTTATTAGAATCTAATTTAGAATTTCGCTTTCATATGATCCGATCGTTTTATGGGGCCTTGTTTACCGATGCCGGAAATGTTTGGAGGTTGTATCCCGATGCTTCTAAGCCTTATGGCGAGTTTGATATCAGCCGGTTTTATAAGCAGTTTGCGGTAGGTTCCGGTTTTGGAATACGCTGGGATTTGGATTTTTTTGTTTTAAGACTGGATTTGGCCGTTCCTTTAAACGACCCTAAATTATGGGATACGCAATCTACCTGGTTGTTTGGAAAAAATCCATTTAGGTATACGGTAACCAATTTTGGAATCGGTTATCCGTTTTAAAATTAATTATTTAGAATACTGTTAAAAATAAACAGACCGTCCGTATTGTATAATGTTGTATCGGCTGCGCGCTCCGGATGGGGCATCATTCCATATACATTTCGGCCATCGTTACAAATCCCTGCAATGCCATCTAAGGATCCATTCGGATTGCTGGAGGTGTTTATTTCGCCCACTTCGGAGCAGTATTTATAAATAATTTGCCGATTGGATTTTAGTTTTTCTAACCCCAGAGCATCGATATAGTAATTTCCTTCACCATGAGCAATTGGAATTTTTAAAGCCTTTTGATTTATGGAACCCGAACTTATTTTACTGTCATGTTCCGGCTTAATAAAAATATTTTTACAAATAAACTGACGGTTTGTATTATGTAGTAAGGCTCCCGGCAAGAGACCAGCTTCGCACAATATTTGAAAACCATTACATACACCAAACACAAATCCCCCTCCGCTGGCGTGTTGTTTAATGGCATCCATAATGGGTGAAAATCGCGCGATTGCCCCGCTTCTCAGGTAGTCTCCGTATGAAAATCCACCGGGTAAAATAACATGCGTACAATCCTGTAAGTGAGAATCTTTATGCCACAGTTTTATTACCGATTGCTTTAATGTGTGTTCCAAAACATAAACCATGTCTTCATCGCAATTGGAACCTGGAAATACTACAACCCCAAATTTTTTATTCATAAGCAAAGGTATTATCCTAAAAGGGTAAAGGGGATTAAAAGGGGTATAATTTTTTAATCCTTTTCCACAGGGAGGAGTAAAAAGCTGCCTGTTTTTCGG
>CAWUNH010000287.1:0-2438 GCA_963923435.1 uncultured bacterium | reverse complement strand
CCCAACTGATAATTGCTGCCAGGATTTAAATGAAAATTAAGCGCCACTGTATTTGGACCAACACTTAAGCTGGCTGTTGTAGTTGCCAAAACTGCATTTGAGGAATTTCGAAGTTCTATGCTTCGGGTTCCGGCTGAATTGGCATAAACTACAACTGAGTTTAGTGTGCAGGCCTGCCAAACATCAAACTCCTGCCATTGCTGAGAATTAATTAAATAACTGCCCCCCGAATTAATCAAACGCCCCCCGGTTACCGGTGCATTAGAAAAGGTATTGGCTACAAAATACGTAGTAAGGGAACCTGAAAGCGGCAATTGTACGGTATTGCCAATAGCCAGAGGCGAAATAATTTGTGAATTAACAAACCACTTTAGGGTACCGGAACCCTGAGCCGTCATAAGAATGCTGTCTATACCACAAACCAGGGTGTCCTGCACCAATGGATTGGATGGAATGGCAATGGTTATAAAGGCGTTTTTAATAATGCTGTCCTGAAGGTTTTGACAACCGCTGGCTTTTAATTTTACCGAATACGATCCATTGGCCGAATAGGTATGCATTGGATTTATACTGTTTGAGCTGGTACCATCTCCAAAATACCAAGTATAGGTTTGCGCATAAGCCGTTGTATTACTAAATGTAACCTGTGCCGGTAAACTGCAAAAACTGGTAATGTTTGCTGTAAAGTTTGGCGCTATGGAAGCCGGATTGTAAGCTGCACCTACCCCAACGGCATGCCAGGCATTCATGGTTTGAATAACCTCATTGGAACAAGCCCCGAATAAATCAGCCGCTGATTTTACCGTAAGTGCCCGGGCCATGGCATAATTGGTAGTGGGCGTAAAGTATACCGTTAAGGCCCTAAATGCAATACGGGCGGCCGAACTCATCCCAATTGGAGTTACCGAATAGGACTGATTGATGTCGTTGGTGCCACTGCCACCGGTAGACAATAAATAAAACCAAAAATTACCTACCCCGCTGTTGGTGTGCACCCCGCCATTATCAGCGGTACCTGTAAACCAGTTGGTTCCCAAGTAAGTATCGGGCTGATTGAACTGATTGGGATTGGACATGTTACGAAGACCATTGCCGTTTAAGGTAACCTGTTCTCCCATTTTCCAATTCCAATTGTTGGGGCGTGCATATTGCTCAATTAAAGTTCCAAAAATGTCGGAAAAACTTTCGTTTAATGCTCCGGACTCGTAAGAGTAATTTAAATTACCTGTATTGGACGTTAAGCCATGGGTAACTTCATGACCGCAAACATCGATGGCAGCAAAATGCGTGTAAGCCGTTCCGTTTCCATCGCCGTATGTCATGCGTAAACCATCCCAAAATGCATTGTTATAATTTGTATTGTAATGCACGTAACTGAGTAATTTAAAACCGTTGTTGTCAATACTGTTGCGATTGTGCTGTGTAAAATAATAATCGTAGGTTTTTTCCGCCCCCCAATGTGCATCGCGGGCAATCTGATCGTTGTTTACAAGACTCCAGCTGGTACTGGCATTGGTAAAATCGTTGGCCGCATACGTGGTTGTATTGTTGCAATTGTAGGTTTCAATTCCCAATCCCCGCTGGGTTTCGCGCAATCGGTATAAACTGCCGGTATTGTCACAGGTTATACTTTGCGTTCCGCTGAATTTGGTCAGCGCAAGGGCAGGAACGTCTACCGTGCAAAGCAAATTTTCGCGTAACAAAACCGATCCTGTAGCGGCATCGATAATAAAACGGGTTTTTGACAAAGGTATTTCGGCATATACAGAAAATTCATAGGCTCTGTGCAAGCTTCCGGCAAATTCAAAATACACTTCTTGTGTTTGTGGCTCAAATGTAAATTTAGAGTCTTGTAACACCGCTTGCATATGCGCCGTTTCTTGGGAGTTTTCCCATTTGTAACGCTTGGCCTTAAGTTCTTGAAGGGCAATAGATACGGCCTGCGCAGGGGTCTTTTCAATCTTGTTTTGAATGCTGCCGGGCAATTGAATGTCTCCGGAAATAGAATGCACCCAATTGTTTTTAACCAAAACTGTAAAACGTTTATCAGACACTTTTATTCCATTAATTTGATATGCGTAAACTATTGCCTTGGTTTCTGGTAAACTTAAATCCGTAGAAATTTGAATTAATTCAACGGCCGGTAAAAGCCCCCGATGCATTTGCATCCAGGAGGTTAAATGTTCGGGGCGCAGGCTGTTTTCAGAAGGATAAGTTATAACACATCCCTTACCGGGAATATTTACATCCTGTGCCTGGAGAAAATGTGTAAAATGAAGTAAAAAAAAACCTAGGCCAAAAACAAAACGACGAGAGAGTTTAAGTGAGTACATAAAGATTGGTTCTATTCTCAAAAATAATATCTGAAAGGCAAATTAAAAAGGGTATATTTACTTTACTAACAACCTATGAAAACTTTATATATCCTATTAATTTTA
>CAWUNH010000286.1:0-2454 GCA_963923435.1 uncultured bacterium | reverse complement strand
CTGGCAAGGATTATTCTTGTTGTGGCTTGTCTTTTTAATAATTTATAATTTAGGAGATTCTGTGAACTCGTTTGGTCATGTGCAACAACCCGGTGGAAATGCGGGTCCCATAAATAATTCAAGGGTTAATTTATTTATTATGGGAGAGGGTTATCATAAAAACCACCATTTAAAGCCCCACCTTATTAATCCCTCCGGAAAACGTTTTTCCGGTTCTAAAATCATGGTTGAATTGTGGTTAAAATTAGGTTTGGCGCGTACATTAACCCATTAATCTTAAATAAACAAATGGTATGAAATCAACAACGTTTGAAAATCCGCTCGATACAAAACACGACGATCGCGACCCAAATCCATGGTTGGCCATGTATTTAGATAGCAGCATTCCAATTAACCCAATTACTAAAGCAGCTCTGATGCGCGATAATAATTCATGGTCGCGTAAGTACTTGTTTCCTTTGATTTTTGTTGGTTCAAAGGTGTTTATGTTTTTCATTCATATTATTAAATATTTTTTTCCAAAACTCATCGACTCGTCCAAGATTTTACACAAACTTTTAAGTTTTGGTATGCGGCGTTTTGTAAGTGCCGATGCCAATTTGTTAATTTTTAGACATTTTCATATTGGAAGTGAAATATTAATGTTCATCGAAGCCAACATCAAAGGGATTCGTTTGCCGTTGGATCCCCTTCAGCCGCTTAATTTTGAAGATGTAAAAAACGATCTTTTTCTTCGTCACGACCTTAATCTTTACAATTTTGTAATTCGCTTAAACACCGCTCTACAGGCTGAAAAACTGCCCTTTGAAACTCCTGATGTTTTAGATTTATCAATGATTACAGAAGATCAGTTTCCGCACATTTCATTTCCTAAAAAATGGACCAATGTTTTGGATTTACGAAGCGCCATAGAGCTTTTTACGCCCTTTTATCAATTGTTTTTAACCTCAAACGATTTTGTTAGGGCGGCCAACAGTTTACAATTGGACGAAACCATTGCCATATATGCCTCGCGAATATTAAAAACTCCGGCACACTTAGGATTGGTAAACAACAAACACCCCATGGTTCCGGTTTCGACTTACAGCGCGGCTTACCGATTGGTTTTACATGGCCTGGCGGCCGAAACGCTTCACCGTATTTTGGTATTAAAAAAAATAAACCAGGATATTGACGGCATTGTGGTTAAGTAACCTTAGTGTGCCTCCAACCAGTTTGATCCCCAGCCCAAACCCACTTCAACCGGTATTTTTAAGGGAAGCGCCTGTTCCATTTCGCTTTTAACAAGCGTTTGCATGATTTGCTTCTCTTCAATGGGCACATCAAAAATAAGTTCGTCGTGAACTTGTAATAAAAGTTTGGTTTGATATCCCCCCGCATCTATTGCCTTTTGAATACGAATCATGGCCAGTTTAATCATGTCTGCTGCACTGCCTTGAATAGGTGCATTAATGGCATTGCGCTCGGCAAAAGAACGAACGGTTGCGTTTGAAGAATGAATGTCTCTTAGCCAGCGCCGTCGGCCCAAAAGCGTGCACACGTAGGAGTGTTCTCGAGCAAATTGTATTTGCTTGTTCATAAATTCCTTTAGGCGCGGAAAAGTTTCAAAATAATGTTCAATCAGCGCCTTGGCTTCGGAACGACTGATTTTAAGGTTTTCAGCTAATCCAAAAGGGCCCTGTCCGTATAAAATTCCAAAATTAACTCCCTTGCTTTTATAACGCATTTCGGCGGTAACCTCGGATTCGTCGACCTCAAATATTCGGGCGGCCGTAGCGGTATGAATGTCCGAGCCTTTAATAAACGCCTGGCACATGGCTTCGTCCTCGCTCATGCTGGCGGCAATACGTAATTCTATTTGAGAATAATCGGCGCTTAACAAGAGGTGTTGTTGAGAGGCAATAAAGGCTTTTCGAATTTGTCGGCCGCGTGGGGTTCTTACCGGTATGTTTTGTAGATTGGGATTGTCGCTGCTCAATCTTCCGGTAACCGCCACTACCTGATTTAACGTGGTGTGTATACGTCCCGTCCGGGGGTGCACTAATTGGGGCAGCGCATCTACATACGTAGATTTTAATTTTTGCAATTCTCTAAAATCCAAAATTTTTGATACAATGGGATGGGCCGATTCCAGTCTTAACAGAATTTCCTCGCTGGTTGCGTACTGGCCTGTTTTAGTTTTTTTAGGCGATTCCGAAATTTTTAAATGTTCAAACAGGGTTTCGCCAACCTGCTTGGGTGAAGCGGTATTAAAGGTTTTGCCTGCCAATTGATAAATTTCTTGCTCTAAAGATGTGATATCGGTTTGAAGTTGCAGCGACAGGTTGTTCAAAAAGGGAACGTCCAATGAAATGCCATTGCGTTCCATGGTTTTTAAAACTGGTATAAGCGGTCCTTCCAATTGAAAATACAGGGATTCCAACTGCTGGTTTTTTAGCTCCGGAAATAACCGGT
>CAWUNH010000285.1:0-2458 GCA_963923435.1 uncultured bacterium | reverse complement strand
CTGGTAAAATTTTGAATGCGAATGGCAGGAAAATACCGAATCATAAGCTCGGTTTGCTGAAAAAGCCCAAGGTTTAATTGCAGTACCGGGGGTATCGCCGGCGCCAGGGGCAAATTAAGTCCGTCGGGCAATTGCATTCTGCACAGGTACACCAAACTGTCTACAGAATTTAAGCGGTAATAAACATCATAGTTGGCAGAGGGCTCGGTATTGCTGCCAAACACGGTTGGTAAAGGGCGTTCGGGAGAGTTGCCCGGCGCCGGCGAATACGAATAAACCGAGTTTTCTAAAGAAAGATTTTTAAACAAATAGCTTTGATCCGACTCCGGCACAATAAATGCAGAGCCGCTTACAGACAGATGAATCCCTAATTTGCCCAGAGGTTTTGCAGAATTGTACCATCCGGCGGTATTGGCCGAGGCAAAACCTTTAAAAAGGGGCTCCAAATAAGCGTTTAAAAACACCTTGGCATCGGCAGCCCCGCCTTTTATAATTTCACTGGCAAGGCCCTGAGCCTGCAAATTTATTACAAGTCCACTCAGCAATACGCAAAGCCATTGTTTCATAAGTCTAATTTACGAATAATTCGCAATTGCTTTTTTGATATACCGTATCTTTGCCCGCATGGAGTACGATATTATCGTGGTGGGGGCTGGTCATGCGGGCTGCGAAGCGGCGGCCGCAGCTGCCAACATGGGCTCCAAAGTGCTATTAATTACCATGAATTTGCAAACCATTGCACAAATGAGTTGCAATCCAGCCATGGGAGGCATTGCCAAAGGTCAAATAATTCGTGAAATTGATGCACTGGGCGGGTACAGCGGAATGGTATCGGACGCCTCGGCCATTCAGTTTCGTATGCTAAATCGAAGCAAAGGACCCGCCATGTGGAGTCCTCGAACCCAAAACGACCGCATGTTGTTTGCTGCCACTTGGAGAAAAATGTTAGAACAAACCAAAAACATTGATTTTTGGCAAGACACGGTTCGTAAACTTTGTATTGATACAGAAACCCGGAGCATTAGCGGAGTAGAAACCGGTATGGGCTTAACCTTTAAGGCCAAGGCCGTTATACTCACCAATGGTACCTTTTTAAACGGACAAATTCATGTGGGTGAAAAACAAATTCAGGGCGGCCGTTCAGGCGAATCGGCCAGTTATGGCATAACCGAACAATTAATTGAATGGGGCTTTGAAAGCGGACGCATGAAAACGGGCACACCTCCTCGAATTGACGGTCGTAGTATTAATTATTCAAAAACCGAAATTCAGCATGGAGACGAATGTCCCGAAACTTTTTCATACGATACCCGTCACAGTCCTTTTTTAAAATCTTCCGAACCAAAATCTCAAAAACCTTGCTTTATTACCTATACCAATCCGCAGGTTCATGAAATTTTAAAAACCGGCTTTGACCGTTCGCCCATGTTTCAGGGGCGCATTCAGGGCTTAGGCCCACGCTACTGCCCCAGTATTGAAGATAAAATTACCCGTTTTTCGGAACGCGAACGCCACCAACTTTTTATAGAACCCGAAGGCTGGGACACCGTAGAAATATATTTAAACGGGTTTTCTTCATCGCTCCCAGAAAAGGTTCAACTAAAAGCACTGCAAAAAATTCCGGGTCTTGAACAAGCCAAAATGTTTCGTCCGGGTTATGCCATTGAATACGACTACTTCCCCCCTACCCAATTGCATACCACATTGGAAACCCGGCTTGTTAAGGGTTTGTATTTTGCCGGTCAAATCAATGGAACCACCGGCTACGAAGAAGCTGCCGGTCAAGGGTTTTGGGCAGGGGTTAATGCGCATCAAAAAATAAACCAAGCCCCGGCTTTTATTTTAAATCGGGCACAGGCCTATTTGGCCGTTTTAATTGACGATTTGGTTACAAAGGGCACCGATGAACCCTACCGTATGTTTACATCCAGAGCCGAATACCGGCTTTTGCTGCGCCAGGACAATGCCGATGTGCGCCTTAGCCCCATTGGATACCACTTAGGACTTCTCCCAGAATTTCGTTATAATGCTGTAAATCAGAAAGTTACAAATTATACTAGCCTTATTTCGTATTTAAAATCGCACAGCGCTCTGCCCGAAGAAATTAATCCCGCACTAGAAGCCTTACAGAGCGCTACAATTACTCAAAAAACCAGATGGTCGCAATTACTCACGCGACCCAATGCAAGTTTAGAAATTTTTAAAAACCATTGCAGTTCGTTAAATGCGCAAGTCCAGAATTATACAAAACACGAGATGGAGCAAGCCGAATTATTAATAAAATACGAGGGCTATATTCAGCGCGAAGAAGATCAGGCGGCAAAACATAAACGCCTGGAGGATTTAAAAATTAATCCCGATTTTAATTACCACTTACTAAACGGCCTGGGAATAGAAGCCCGAGAAAAACTTAGTCAGTTTAAACCCTATAGTATTGGACAGGCCTCTAGAATTTCTG
>CAWUNH010000284.1:0-2482 GCA_963923435.1 uncultured bacterium | reverse complement strand
GTTATAGTTATAAAAAATGGATTGCTTAGCCTGTTTTTTCGGGCGGTTAGAAGGATTTAATACATGATTTTTTTTTACGGTTTGTAAAATACGTTTGGCAGCTCTGTATCCGCTGTCAATTAAAGCCGGTATATTGCTTAAATTAAAAGTTCCCACTTTGGAATGGGGTTGAATTATGTAAGTATTTGAACCTGTTTTGACAGAGTCAAGATTTTGTGTTAAAAAAGTTCGAATTTGACTGTATACGTTTTCTTCATCTGGTTTTTGCTTGGTTTCTGCCGTTGTACTACCAATAATGAGATCGGGATGAAATTCTCTGCGCATTAATTCTATTGGAAAATTATTGTACAATCCGCCATCAAATAGCAACTGCCCGAAAGGAGCTATCGGACGAATGTAAAAAGGGTAGGTTATACTGGAGCGAACGGCATCCTGCAAATTACCGTTTTTAAAAACATGAATTTTTTTTTGTTCAACGTCCGACGCAACAATGCGTAAGGGGATGTATAAACTATCAAAATTAAAATAACTCTTAAATGAGGCCGGGCTGAAGGTTTCCATCAGATAAAAATCAATGGGCGAGGAGTTAATTAAATTAGAGGGGATATTTTTTAGTGTTGGCTCCGATGAATTTATTTTTAAACTGAACCAGGCCCCGTAATCTTCCGTTCGTTTAATCAAATAGTCGTATTTAAGGGGTATTTTACCTTTGGCAAGTCCCTCAAAAAAATAGGATTTTACCAAAAATTCTAAATCTTTTGAGCTGTAGCCGGAAGCGTAAAATGCCGATAATAGGGCCCCCATGGAAGAACCACAGATGTAATCAACGGATATCGAGTCTTCCTCAAGGGCTTTTAAAACACCAATATGTGCCAAGGCATCTGCACCGCCACCGCTTAAAACCAGTCCAACTTTTTGCGCATGGCACTTGGACCATGAAAAAAAACAAATACTCCAAACCAATAAGAGGGATTTAACAGGGGCCATTCAAATATTGAATTAAATAAAATAATTAACATCTAAATACAATAAATATTGGCATTTTTTAAAACCACTCACTGTTATTTTATATAATTTAAACCTCATGTGGATGCTTCGCCGTTTGGTATACAGCCTTTTGGTTTTTTGGGGTGTGGCAACTTTGGTTTTCACTTTGTTTCATTTGATGCCCGGTGATCCCGCCCTGGTAGTTTTGGGACCACGGGCCGGTAAAACTGAAATTGATCGGTTTCATCACGAAACAGGCTTAGACCGTTCTTGGATTAAACAATATGCGCATTACATGAACGATCTTTCTCCCTTGTCAGTCCATTCGATAAGCGATAAAAACCACTTACTTTATTTAGACCCTCAGGTGTATCCAAAAAAAATAATACTTTTTAGTTCGAATTTGTATTGCTGTGTATTAAAACCACCCTGTCTCCGTTCAAGTTATATCAGTCAAAAACCCGTTAGCGATATAATTTTAGACTGTTGGCCAGAAACTGCTTGTTTGGCATTTACCTCCATGTTTATTGCTACGGTTATAGGTATTGGCATGGGTATGTGGGCGGCAGTTACAGCACGTACCAAACTCCGAAACTTTGTATTTATTTTAATTCAGATATTTGGAATCGGCTCGCCTTCTTTTTTTATTGCAGTGCTTTTTGCATGGCTTTTTGGATACGTATTGCATTATTATACCGGATTAAGTCCCACTGGAAGTTTATATGAAATTGACGATTACCAGGGCCCCGTATTGGCATTAAAAAATCTATTGTTACCGGTATTAACTTTAAGTTTACGTCCCATGAGCATAATTATTCAAATTACCCAAGCCTCGTTTCAAGAGGTTATGGCAACAGATTACATTCGAACTGTAAAAGCTTTGGGTTTTTCAAAGTCTCGTATTTGGTTTCGGTATGCATTAAAAAACGCGTTAAATCCTGTTGTTTCGGCAGTTTCGGGTTGGCTGGCCTCTCTTTTAGCAGGTGCAGTTTTTATTGAACGAATATTTAACTGGAAAGGAATTGGAAATGAGGTTGTGGAAGCATTGGCCAATAATGATTTACCGGTAGTTATGGGATGTACATTGTTTTTTGCATTTTTATTTGTTTGTATTAACAGTATGGTTGATGTTGTTTATCGTTACCTGGATCCTCGAATTAAAACCGAAATGCTATGAATCGAAAACCTTTTATTGCAGCCAACTGGAAAATGAATTTAAACCGAACGGAGGCACAAACACTTTTAAGAGATTTATCGAATATTTCAGTTAAGGATTCGGAATATGAAATTGTAATTTGTGTGCCATTTCCCTATTTACTGCTTGCCTCTGAACAATTTAAGGGTTCTCAATTGCAAACCGGATCTCAAGACTGCAGTTCGCATGCCCTGGGTGCCTACACAGGTGAAACCAGTGCCGCAATGATTCGCTCCTGTAATGCAAATTACACTCTACTGGGCCACAGTGAACGAAGGCGTTACCACGGGGAAAAAGCCA
>CAWUNH010000283.1:0-2488 GCA_963923435.1 uncultured bacterium | reverse complement strand
ATACGGCCCTTAATTACGAGTACTTTAACAAGGGCATTGATGTTTCGGCTTTGTCGTTTCATAAAATGCTAGCGGTTGCCCACCAACTCGACGCCTTAAATGAATCGGCCTCGGTGGTAGCCCTAACCTACATTGGCGCGCAGCGGGCCTATCCGTTTTATACCGACATGGCCGACATTAAAGCCATGCTCGAGAGCATTGCCCGTACGTTTGGATACCATTACGGAAAACAAAAAAAAGTTAGAATTAACACCGTTTCTCAATCGCCCACCCGAACTGTTGCGGGCAGCGGCATTAAGGGCTTTAATGAATTTTTTGAATATGCAAATGCTCAGGCGCCCCTAGGAAATGCCAGTGCCGAGAGTTGTGCAGATTTTTGTGTGGCCCTATTTAGCGATTTAACCCGCATGGTTACCATGCAAAACATTTACCACGATGGGGGCTACTCTACTACGGGCGTTAGTCAGGAGCAGTTAAACATGCTTTTAAAACCCTAATTTATGTTGTCTTCGAACTGGAAAAAAAACGATTCGAAAGCATACGCCCTTATTGGGGTATTTTCGGTCGTGGTGTTTGCCGCCGTTGTGGCGTTAGGACGCATAAAAGTAACGGCCAATTTAGGATTTAACATTCATGTATTTGCGCAGTTAAACGCCGTGTTAAACACAGGCATTGCCGTTATATTAGTAGGAGCCTTGTGGGCAGTAAAATCTAAAAAGTACCTGCTGCATAAAAAACTCATGCTCAGCGCCCTGGTTTTGTCGATTGTTTTTTTGTTATCGTATATTTTACACCATTTATTTTCAGGCGAAACCCGTTTTGGCGGAACGGGAATTATCCGCTGGGTATACTACTGCTTGTTAATTTCGCATATTATTTTAGCAGCCTTAATACTGCCCTTTATACTGTATACGGCTTACCGGGGCCTTACCGGCGAATACGAAGCCCATAAAAAAATAGCCCGCTATACCTGGCCCTTATGGTTTTATGTGGCCATTACCGGTCCCCTGGTATATTTTTTAATCAGTCCTTATTATTAAGGAAAGCATTTACGTGTATGTTAAATAAAAACAGATGCATTGTTTTTATTTTTAATACGTGTATTTTCTTAAGCTGTCATCAAAAAAAAAACACGGTTTACTGGTCCAACACGGTTTCTAACCTTATTTACACCAATTGCGCTCCATGCCATCGGGAAAACGGCATAGCCCCATTTCCCTTAACTTGTTACGAACAGGTTAAAGCCAAGGCAAACCGTATCCGCTGGGCCACCCAAACGCGCTACATGCCACCCTGGCCCGCAGACCCCGAGTACCGCCATTTTTTAAACGAACGCGTGCTAACCCAGCAGCAAATTGAAATTTTATCGGAGTGGATTAAAAATGGACTGCCTCGAGGCGATACTGCTAAAGAACCTCCTTTGCCTGTGTTTGCAAAAGAATCGTTTTTTAGAAAACCCGATTTGGTTTTACGTTTACAGCATCCCATTCAACTTAATGGAAACGGTCGGGACAGTTTTATAATGGCTAAATTTCCGTACCGTATTGCAAGGGATACGGTATTGGATTTTGTTGAATTTGTTCCCGGTTTAAAGCAGCGCGTACATCATGTTAACGGTCATTTGCTTAGCTACACCAGGCCCGCTGCCAATCCGTTTAATGGAGCCGAAGCCTTTGGAGACACCCGCCGCAATGTGGAGGACCTTTATTCCGCCATGGGACTTCGTTATACCGATCAAAACCAACCGCAATTTCCACTGCTTACTTTAAATACGGTGTATTATTTACCCGGGTATATTCCGTTTGCTTATCCCGAAACCATTGGCGGAATTCGTTTGTATAAAACAGGCGCTTTTTTATTAAACAACATTCATTACGGCCCCTCTTTGAAGCAGCAAGCCGACAGTTCCAAGCTGAATGTGTTTTTCAGGGCGGCTCCTGTTAAACGGCCCTATACAGAGGCCCAAATAGGAACCCTGGGCTTGGCCCCGGTTATTCCCGAACTGGTTATACCGGCAGGGGTTCAAAAACAATTTACCACTCAAATTAAAATTCAAAAAAAAATTAGCCTGCTTTCGGTTAATCCGCACATGCATCAAATTGGAGTTTATTTTAAAGCGTATGCCATTTGCCCATCCGGCGATACGGTTCCCCTGATTCGAATACCGCGATGGGATTTTAAATGGCAATATTATTATACCTACCCTCATCCTTTGGTTTTAGAAGCCGGAACCGTTATAAAAGCCGAGGCCCGTTTTGATAACAGAGACGAAAATCCAAACAATCCCTTTCATCCGCCGCAAACCATACGTTCCGGAAACGGCCTGGAGAGCATGACCAGCCGCGAAGAAATGTTTCAGTTTATTTTTACGTATTTGCCGTATCGGCCAGGAGACGATACGCTTTCGCTGCAACGAACCTTTACAAAAACTAAAAAATAGAACGGCAACGGTTGTATAAAAACAAATCGTTTTGTTTTAAATAGGGTA
>CAWUNH010000282.1:0-2491 GCA_963923435.1 uncultured bacterium | reverse complement strand
TGCTTAAAGAGCGTCAGGAACAATCGGCTAACTGACATTTTTTCGTGTTTTAATAATTGGATGCAAACTTGTAATTGTTATTAGTATAAAAAATATGGCTACAGAAACCAATAATTCCCCTTCAAACGAAGAAAATTTATCAAACGAGGATACACAGTCCCAGGAAACGATTGAGGAAAAATCCAATGAAACTGACTTTGTGTCACTTAATAAAGAGTTAAATGATAAATACCTAAGGCTTTATTCTGATTTTGAAAATTTTAGAAAACGAACTTTAAAAGAACGTGCAGAATTAATTAAAACCGCTTCGGAAGATGTATTAAAAAGCGTTTTGCCGGTTTTGGACGATATGGAACGCGCAATTAAAGTGAATGCGCTTAGCAGCGATGCCGAAGCAATTAAAGAAGGATTTCAATTAATTCATACCAAATTTTTTAACCTTTTAAAATCCAAAGGATTGGAATCGTTTGAGTGCAAGGGACAAAATTTTAATTCCGATACAATGGAAGCCATTACACACATTCCGGCTGCTGAGGCAAATCAAAAAGGGACGGTTATAGACGAAATTGAAAAAGGGTATAAATTGGGAGAAAAGGTAATACGATTTGCAAAAGTGGTAGTTGCTCAATAATTCTATATGTCAAAACGCGATTATTACGAAGTATTAGGAGTAAGCCAAAAGGCTTCGGAGGACGAAATAAAAAAAGCCTACCGTAAACTTGCAATCAAATACCATCCCGACAAAAATCCGGACGACGCCGCTGCAGAAGAAAAATTTAAAGAAGCAGCAGAGGCATACGAAGTATTAAGCAATAACGAAAAAAGACAACGCTACGATCAATTTGGACATGCCGGAATGGGTGGAGGAACCGGTGGTTTTGGAGGTGGTGGCATGAACATGGAAGACATCTTCAGTCAATTCGGTGATATATTTGGAGGCGCTTTTGGCGGTTTTGGAGGAAACTCACGGGGAGGTCGAAGGGTTCAAAAAGGCAGCACTCTGCGTGTAAAAGTTAAATTAAATTTAAAAGAAATTGCACTAGGTGCTGAAAAGAAAATAAAAGTAAACAAATCGGTTTCTTGCAGTTCTTGCTCCGGTACCGGTGCAAAGGGCAACGATTGGGAAAATTGTAAACCTTGTAAAGGTTCCGGCAGTATAACCCGAGTTCAGCAAACCTTTTTAGGTGCCATGCAAACCCAAACAACTTGCAACAGTTGTCAAGGCGAGGGCCGTGTCATTAAAAACAAATGCACTACCTGCCACGGCGAGGGCATTGTGCGTGGAGAAGAAGTTATCAGCATTCAAATTCCGGCCGGTGTGGGTGAAGGCATGCAACTGAGTATGAGCGGTAAGGGTAACGCTGCGCCCAGAGGTGGTGTAAACGGAGATTTATTAATTTTAATTGAAGAGGAAGAACATCCCGAATTAAAACGTGAAAACCAACATGTTTTATACCAGTTGCAGGTATCTTTTCCTCATTTGGCTTTGGGAACCTCTGTTGAAGTTCCAACCATTGACGGAAAGGTTAAAATAAAAATTGATCCGGGTACCCAAAGCGGAAAAGTACTGCGTCTTAAAGGAAAAGGGCTTCCGGATGTGAACGGTTATGGAAAAGGCGACCAGCTGATTGAAATCATGGCCTTTACTCCAACCCAGTTGTCTTCGGAAGAACGTCATTTATTGGAAAAAATGTCGGAATCTGAACACTTTAAACCCCAGTTTTCGAAACGTGAAAAAGGATTTTTCGATCGGATAAAAGATTATTTTGATTGAGATTCGGAGGGTTCAAACTCAATACTTAAACTGTTTACACAATATCTTAAACCCGTTGCTGTAGGACCATCGTCAAACACATGACCCAAATGTCCGCCGCATTTTGAACAACATATTTCCGTACGAACCATACCGTGCGAACGGTCTTTAATTTTTAAAATATTGTTACCGTCACCGCATTCGTTATCAAAACTTGGCCATCCGCAATGGCTTTCGAACTTTTGGCGGTAATCAAACAAAACATTGCTGCATGCAGCACATTTGTAGCGACCGGGCTGAAAATGACTGGTGTACGTTCCACTAAAAGGGGGTTCCGTACCTTTTTTTCGAAGTATTTGGTATTTTTCTGGCCCTAAAATACGAAGCCATTCCGATTCTGATTTTTGCACCATAAAACCTTGAGCTATTGAAATAGTTGATAAAAACAGCAAGCCTATGACTGTTAAAATACAAATTTTCACATTTATACAACAATCCTGATTTAAAAAGGTTGATGGGCCGCCCGGTGCAAATTTCGGGCTGCTTAAGAACGTGCGTTCATTTTAAAAACAACAAAGAGAATAAATAAAACCGGCAATGAACTCAAAAACATTCCCCAATAGGCCAAGGGCCATTTATATTGAGTAAAGGCATGTCGCTGCTGAATTATTAATTGAATTACTCCGCAAGAAAAGCCTAAAAAAGAGGCTGCGGTTCCGGGCAGTAACCATTGGATTC
>CAWUNH010000281.1:0-2491 GCA_963923435.1 uncultured bacterium | reverse complement strand
TTCCAATGGCGCCGTTCAAGAATTCTGTTAACCCTCAGTACTCAGGCCTGGCAAGCTTATTCCAGCAGTTTTTTATTGGCGCCCAATACAACCACGCTCTCGGCTCAACTGGAGGGAGGATTTGTATTGAATCCTGAACGTCGCTGGATTTTTTCAGGGGGAATAAAATCTATTCACTTGGCAAGCGCAAAATCGAATTACTTATACGTATCTTTAAAAACCTTTTTATACAATTGGTATAACGATATTCGATGAGCCTGCTGATAATTGTTTTTTTTACAGCCTTTGTGGTGGTTTTATATTCCACACCCTCACTAATAAAAGTGGCTGTATTAAAGCGCTTGATTGATCATCCTTCTGAGGAACGAAAAATTCATACCCGCTCCATACCTACCATTGGTGGCATTATTATTTTTGCAGCCACCATATTTGCATATACCCTGTGGTACAGCATTGAATACTATAGGGAGGCTAAAGCCATTGTAACCTCTGTAAATGAGTTTAAATTAATAATTGCAACCAGTTTGGTGTTGTTTTTTGTTGGTATTAAAGACGACATTATAGGTACGGCTCCGGTTAAAAAACTTTTCGCCCATATTTTGGTAGCCATGATTTTAGTTTTAATGGGCGATCTTCGAATCAGCAGTTTACACGGAATTTTTGGCGCCTATACCATCCCCTATTGGGCCAGTGTGTTTTTGTCCATATTTACTTACGTTGTAGTTGTTAATTCATTTAATTTAATTGATGGAGTAGATGGGCTGGCTGCGGGCGTGGGATTTATCACCAGTACCAGTTTTGGAATTTGGTTTGTGTCTGCTGGAGAATTTCCTTATGCTGCACTATCATTTGCACTTTCCGGAGCATTGCTTGGGTTTTTGGTTTTTAATTTTGCGCCCGCAAAAATTTTTATGGGCGATTCCGGTTCGCTTATCGTGGGCTTGTTTGTTTGTATATTGGCAATTAAACTCATTGAATTTCCATCTCATAAACTAAATTTTTTTTGGTTGCGGGTAAGTAAACCGGTCTTCGTAATTGCCATTTTAGCTTATCCATTGCTTGATACTTTAAGGTCTTTTACCATACGTACCTTCAAAGGCATTTCACCATTTATGGCCGACCGCAATCACATTCATCATAAATTACTCGATAACGGATATTCCCATCAAAAAACAGCTGTAGTAATTTATATATTTTCGATTCTTAATCTTTTATTGGCTTTGGCCTCCTATTATTTGCCCTTTCCAACGCTGTCGTTAATTTTAATTGTAGTTTTTTCCTTTGGGTTTTTATTTACTGTAATTCGATTAAATGGAATTCGCCGCGCGTAAAAGTTTCGTAGTAATTCTTATTACGTTAAACCTTATCCATCCAAAGTTTTATTCACAAAAAAAATACACACTGGAAGAATGCATGGCGCTTGCAGTTAAAAATAATGTCACACTACAGCAAGCCCTTTTAAATGTTGAAAACGCACGACTTAATTTTGTTCAGTCTCAAGCAGCACCTTTACCCAATTTAAATGCCGGATTTAACCATACCTATAATTACGGAAAATCCATCGATCGGTTTACCAATACCTTTGCCAATTCATTGGTTTTATCGCAAAACATTTTTTTAGGTTCCAGCCTAACACTATGGTCGGGCTTTATGCAATGGCATGGCATTAAAGCCCAGCAGTATTTTTTAAACAGCCAAAAAGAACTGGCCATTCAACAAGAACGTGAACTAAAGTTGGCGGTTGTTACCTCATTTTTAAATTTATTACTAACCATGGAGCTCGAATCTGTTTCCGAACAGCAAGCGCTTGCATCTAAAGAACAATACGAACGAAACAAGCAATTGGCCGAATGGGGGCAAATTTCAAAATCGGTTGAATTAGAAATGAGGGCTCAATGGGCAAACGATAAATCGGTATTTATTTCAGCTCAAAATAACACCAAACTGGCGCAACTGACCCTGGCACAACTGGTCAACGAACCCAACTTGTTTTACATTCAAATTGCAGCACCTGAAACGGTAAATGAGCCGGAAGTTCCCAATTTTAAAACCAAGGCACAGGAGGCTGTTCTTCTGCAAAACGGATATAAAGCCATGGAATGGCAGGTTCTGGGTGCCGAACAAAACTGGCAAATGAATAAGGGTAGACAATCGCCTGCAATCACCGCAAATTTTGCCATGGGCTCGGGAACCTCGGGTTTGTACAAAAAGTATGAAAACATGGTGCTTACCGGAGAAGAGCCTATCGGGTATTTAAAAAACGGAGATTTGGTTTATGCTCCCACATTTTCATTTCAAAACCAGTCGGTGGTTCCGTTTAAAGATCAAATTTCAGATAATTTAAACCGATCTGTTGGTATTTCGGCCTCCTGGGCCGTATTCAATGGATTGCAAACACAAACGGCAATCAAACAAGCAAAAATAAATTTAATGCAGGCCCGATTAAATTTGGAACTAAAACGCCAGGCTTTAATTAAGGAATGGGTACAGG
>CAWUNH010000280.1:0-2506 GCA_963923435.1 uncultured bacterium | reverse complement strand
GATTCCTCTACGTCTCGTGGGCTCGGAGATGTGTATAAGAGACAGCTTTTAAGGAGGTTTACAGTCTTGATATCCCCGAAGCCATTGTGCCGGTGCCCATTTCGGCAAAACGCATGCGAGAGCGGGGCTACAACCAATCTGAATTGCTGGCCGTACAGCTTTCAAATGCTCTGGGCATTCCGGTTTTAAAAAATGTGCTTTACCGAAATGAACATCAAAGTCAAACCCGTTTTAACAGAGCATCGCGCTTAAAAAATTCGGAAGATTTGTTTGTTTTAAAAAACGGCCAAGGCTTGCAGGAAAGGCGAATTTTAATTTTAGACGATGTATGCACCACAGGATCCACGCTGGAAGCGCTCATACGTGCTATGGAAACAGCCAAACCGCAAAAAATAGATGTATTAGTGCTGGCCATTACGCCTTCACCCGTTTAAATAATTTTAATTAATTATAACTTGAGCCTTAGGATATGGCTTTCATGTCGGAAAGTACTGCATTCATGGAACGAACCGCATCGGCACTTTTATTAAAAAGGGCCTGCTCCGCAGCATCCAATGAAATATCGCAAATGTGTTCCCATCCGTTTTTTCCAATAATAACGGGTACCCCAAGGCAAATATCTTTTTGACCGTACTCGCCATTTAAAGCCACACAGCAGGGAAATACTTTTTTTTGATCGTGCAAAATACTCTGAACCAATGCCGCAACGGCAGCACCCGGTGCATACCAAGCGCTGGTACCCAGCATGGAAGTTAACGTGGCTCCTCCCACCATGGTATCTGCCACAACTTTTTGCAGGGTTTCGGCCTTGCAAAACTGAGAAACGGGCACACCCGAATAACTGGCTAATCGGTGTAAGGGTATCATGGTTGTATCGCCGTGGCCCCCGATTACCATAGCTTGTAAATCAGATGCAGGAACGTTCATGGCTTGTGAAAGATAAAACTTAAAACGGGCACTGTCTAAAATACCTCCCATGCCGATGATGCGGTTTTTAGGCAATCCACTGGATTTTAGAGCCAGGTAAGTCATCGTATCCATTGGATTGCTAACCACTATGAGTATTGCCTGGGGTGAATACTGGAGTATGTTGGTGGTTACTTCTTTTACAATGCCTGCATTAATGCCAATGAGTTCTTCTCGGGTCATACCGGGTTTACGGGGTATTCCGCTGGTAATAACCACCACATCGCTGCCTTCGGTGGCTTTATAATTTTGAGTGCTTCCCGAAATGCGGGTGTTAAATCCGTTGAGGGTGGCCGTTTGCATTAAATCCGTGGCTTTGCCTTCTGCAAACTGAGGTTTAATATCTAAAATTACAACTTCCGCGGCCATTCGTTGCAGTGCAATATACTCGGCACAACTGGCTCCAACATTTCCGGCTCCGATAACAGATACTTTCATATTTTTTTTTGCAAATGTACTTGAAAAATGAGAAAATTTAATTTTTTATTTGTGCCGCTACTTTAAAAAGGGTGGACTCGTTAAAGCTGTCGCACATTATTTGCAGGCCCATGGGCATGCCGTTGGAATGGATTCCGCAGGGGACCGAAACGGCCGGCAAACCCGTTATATTGGCCTGAACGGTAAAAATATCCTCCAGATACATGGTTATTGGATCGGCACTGTTTTTTCCAAACTCAAACGCGGTGCCAGGGGTAGTGGGCGTAATAATGGCATCCAAATTTTTAAAGTACGAACGCGTGGTTTCCTGAACCAGGCGCCTGGCTTTTTGACCCTTGGTGTAGTAGGCATCGTAATAACCGGCGCTTAAAATAAAGGTGCCCAACATAATGCGGCGCTTAACCTCTTTTCCAAAACCTTCGCTTCTGGAATTTTTATACAAGGTTTCCAGGGATTGCGCTTGGTTACTCCGAAAACCGTAATGCATGCCGGCAAAACGGGCTAAATTGGAAGAGGCCTCGGCCGTTGTTAATACATAATAAATTGGAACCAGATAATCCAGATATGGAAAGGAAAGGGGAATTATGTCATGTCCCATCGATTGCAAATGTTGCAATTGGCTTTCAACAGCCCGACGAACCTCCGGATCAATTCCCTGAGCTTCTACACATTCTTTTAAATAGCCAATTTTAAATGGTTTCGGGGCCTCCCGCAACGACTCACTTACTAATGGTACCCGTTCAGATGCGGTGGTTGTATCGGCAACATCCGGTCCGCTCATAATTTCAAACAAAAGGGCTGCATCGTCCAGCGTTTTAGTAATTGGCCCTATTTGATCAAACGAAGAGGCATATGCAATTAATCCGCTTCTGGAAATTCGACCGTAGGTGGGTTTTAATCCAATGGTTCCTGTAAATGCGGCGGGCTGACGGATGGAGCCTCCGGTATCTGAGCCCAAAGCCGCATGGCAAATACCGGCAGCCACGGCAGCGGCCGAGCCCCCGGAAGATCCCCCGGGCACACGCAGTGGATTAATTGGGTTTTTTACGGGCCCATAAGCAGAATTTTCGTTGCTGCTGCCCATTGCAAATTCATCGCAATT
>CAWUNH010000279.1:0-2521 GCA_963923435.1 uncultured bacterium | reverse complement strand
TTTGAAAGGTATGCGACGTAGCTTGAGTCTACTCCTCCGCAGATTCCACAAATACAATCGTAATCGCTTTTAGAACCCGCTTTT
Source organism: uncultured bacterium (assembly GCA_963923435.1). Classification (GTDB taxonomy): domain Bacteria; phylum Bacteroidota; class Bacteroidia; order B-17B0; family Aurantibacillaceae; genus Aurantibacillus. The sequence goes on along the minus strand of CAWUNH010000279.1, from coordinate 2,437 downwards.
TTTATTTGTTCAACTAAAATTTCCAGTTTTAAATCGGTTTCAAGCCCTTGGTATAATTGTGACGGGGCTAATTTCATAAATTCATGGTAATGATTACAAACTCCATTTTGGTCAAATGTAATTTCAGAGTCTGTTGTGTCCATAACAGTTTTTGAACACATCTGATACGTGTTTTGGTTTTTCATTTTTTTCCTAAACTAAATTGGTAAGATAATAAAAGCTCAAAAATATATTTTATACAATAAGTTACAGCATACAGTAAAATGCAAAAATCGGGGTTTTTAAATAACGAATATCCTAAATAAAAAGATCCCATAACCATTCCCAATAACGCCACCTGAATTATAAAATCTATTTTTTGTTTTTCGGCAATTAAAAACATATTACTTAAAGGGCTTACAACAAATTGGAGAAAAAACATGGGTGTTAATATTTTGGCATACTGACCAGCTATTTTCCATTGTTGACCAAAAACAATTTCAAATATTTCAGGCGCAAATAAATAAAACAAAATAAAAGGCACACCAGATAAAGAAGTAAGTTTAAAAAATGTTTTAATAAATAAATTTTTGCAATTATTATTTCGATCATACTCTTTAATAGCTTCTTGCCTAAATATATCTCCAATTGCTTTGGCAACAATTGCGCTAGGCGCACTGATAATTCTCATACTAAACGAAAAAAAACCAGTTACCGTATCTCCAAAAAAATTAGACAACAGCATTGTGGGTGAATGACTGGATGTTTTTTCTAATAACCCGGAAGTTAAATTATACATGGGGAACTGCTTATATCGTAATGCTTGAATTTTAATATCTGCGAATTTTATAGATTTAAACACGTGAGGACTGTGTTTTAGTGTCCTATAAAGTAATAACAACGTGGAAACAAGTTGTCCTAAAATATCCCCTATAATTAATCCACTTTTTTTTAATACAGTGAGTCCTAATATAATAGAGCACAAACTTGAATTTAAAGAACGAGAAGCCCTGCTGATTGAAACGGTATTATACGTTTCCTTTCTATAATTCCAATAGTTAAGTGCCTGATAAACACCAGTAAAAAATACCGCTATAGGTACAACAAACAATCCGAAATAAAATCTTGAGGCATGGAATAAACCCAAAATTTGGTTTTTAAATAAAACGCTAGCTAAAAAAAGAATGCAACTGCTTATTAAACAAAGTACGATAGAAAGACCTAAAATGTTTTCTGCGTCTTTGTCCGATTTTGGTAAAACTATACTCATTTCATATCGACCCGATACAAAAACCGAACAAACCATTACAAGGCTAAAAAATAATCCAAATTCACCAAACTCTTCAGGAGTGTATATTCTTGTAAGTATAGGCGATACAAGAAAAGGAATCAACTGTGAAACAAAAGTTCCTGTCATTAAAATTGTAATGGGATTATTTTTAAAGCCTTTCAACATTAATATTAATCTTTAACAGCCGGCACGTAAATAACAAATAATAATATAGTAATTAACCAGCCTCCAGAAAATAATAAAGTGCTTAACGCACCAGAGCTAAGCCAAAAAATAAATAAAAAATTCAAACTCACATTCCATTTGTAATTATTTAAAAATATAATATTTAATAAATTAATGAGCATGGCCAGCAGAAAAGCAGATACAATTAATCCGTAATATCCAAAATTTGCATAATCGTAAACAAAACTTGCAACCGTTACGGTTCCTTTAAGCCCTATTTTTTTTTCTTTTATATACACTGCATTGTAAATGATTTTACTATAATCGTAATCATTAAAATTACAACCCATTAACGGAGCTAAAAAATGATACCCACATCCTTTTGCATAGGGAAACTGACTGGGTATTTTTTCAAACCAATGCCCTGCAACAAGGCCCGTAGTTAAAAAAAACCTTGTGTACACCGCATCTCCTGCTTCAATAAAACCCCCGTTTTTAAAATTTTCATTGTTATAAAAACGCTTGTAAGGACTTGTTCGGATGGCTTCGTTAATTTCTATCGACGTTGCTCGTAAATTTGGATTTGTTGTATAAACCAAAAAAAACATTCCAACAATTGAGACTCCTAATAATATTAATGATTTAACAAACTGTTTATTTAAAATCAGCCATACAATCAATGGTATTAAAATTGTAATAATCAAGCTTTTTTGCATTAATGCAAGCGAATAAAAAATTGCAACAGGCAAAATAATATAAAAACTTTTTTTATTTAGAGTATAGAAGTATAAAACTGCAAAGGGAATTATCCCTTTTATCATAAACGAAGAAATGTATTTAATAAGCACATTGTTATGCTCATTAATGCTTTGACGAATAAATGCAATTTTATAATAATCCAAAGTTTTCCATGCTGTTATACACGGAATGTTATTAAGAAAAATTAAATGAATTATAACAAACAGAATAATAAAAAGCAAAAGCGAATAGTCAAGTATAAGT
>CAWUNH010000278.1:0-2532 GCA_963923435.1 uncultured bacterium | reverse complement strand
GTGGCATTTGCCGCCAGGGTATAAATATTAACGGCGGTGGATGAAATGCAATTAAGAACGTCCTGACGGGTCATGTGAGGGCTCTTGGATAAAATTAATCCCGCCAATCCGGCAACCAGAGGGGTCGCCATCGAAGTTCCTGATTTTTGAACGTACACGGGAGTTCCCGTATAGGGTACCGTGCTTAATAAATTGTTTCCAGGAGCAGCGATATCAACCCAATTACCATAGTTTGAAAAAGTGGATTTTACATCGCTTGGACTCACTGCAGCTACGCAGTAAACATTGGTATATCCCCCCGGATAAATGGCCGTTGCACTGTTTGCATTTCCGGCCGCCGCCATAACTATACATCCGCGGTTCCATGCATAGGTAACCACCGATTGTTCGGTTGCAGAGGCCCCGTTGCCTCCCCAGGAACAAGAAATTATTCGGGCTTTGGCTTTTACGGCATATACAATGCCTTCGTAACCGTAAGATACCGAGGTGGTGGGGCCATTATCCGGTTCTGCCTGAACAGGAATTATTTTAACATTCCATCCAATGGAGGCCACCCCTAAAGTATTGTCGGTACGTGCACCGGCTATCCCGGCACAATGGGTGCCATGGTCCATCAGGGAATTGGTGGGTACCGCATTGTTGTTATTATCTCCGGTGCTCCATCCGTTAATATCATCAATGTACCCGTTGGCATCATCGTCTACGCCCGGCGTACCATTGGCTTCTGCGGTATTGGTATAGGTATTTTGAACCAAATCGGCATGCGTCCACATAACGGCATTATCCACTATAGCAATGGTTATATTAGAGTTTCCGCTAAAAACATTCCAAGCATTTTGAGCCCCGATTTGATTTAAATGCGTAGATCCGTTAACCGTTGCCCACAGGGGATCGTTGGGTACCGCATCCGTTTTCATTAAGGGAATACGCTCAGCGTATACAATTCCCGGACTTGCATTTAAACGGTCCATGGCTTCTTGAATGCGTTGTATGGCACTAAATTCAATTCGTAAAACCATGCTTAATTCCGGATCTTCGTTGGCCTGGTAAAAGGGGCGGTAAATGCGCTGAACGCCAATGGAAGTTAAATAATCACGAAGGTTTTTAGGAAAGGCACTCAAGGGGATGCGCGTGGGACTGCTGGCAGCCAATTGGCTTTGCAATTGCTTTTGGGTTTTTACGTATAAGCAGCCGTCTTTATAATCTGCAAATACGGTTTGGGCCGATACAATGTTTGTAAATACCCATATAAAAAAAATGAGGAGTCTAAAGGGGTTTGCCATAGCATATAAAAATAGCTTAAAATGAGTTAAAAAAAAAGATTTTAACTCAATCAGGCGCATATCTCACTGTTTTAAATTGAATTCGAACCGGGTTTAATTTATAAATTCGCAAACATATGGCTACTTCTGCGGACGATGCGTTTAAACAGGTTATTTCCCATGCCAAAGAATATGGGTTTATTTTTCAAAGCAGCGAAATTTACGATGGGTTATCCGCTGTATACGATTATGGTCAAACCGGAGCAGCCCTAAAAAAAAATCTCAGAGATTATTGGTGGAATTCCATGGTTCAAATGCATTCCAATATTGTAGGCATTGACAGTTCTATTTTTATGCATCCTACGGTTTGGAAGGCCAGCGGTCATGTGGATGCGTTTAACGACCCCTTAATTGACAATAAAGACAGTAAAAAGCGTTACCGGGCCGATGTTTTAATTGAAGAATACCTGGCTAAAATCGATGCAAAAATTCAACAAGAAGTGGATAAAGCCTCCAAACGCTTTAATCCTTTTGACGCCTCCTTGTTTCGCTCCACAAATTCGAGAGTACAAGAATACGAGCAACGAAAATCGGCAGTAAACACCCGTTTTAAATCAGCTTTAAATTCTGGGAATTTAGACCAGATTCGGGAACTGATAATAGAATTGGAAATTGTTTGTCCGGTCAGCGGAACCAAAAACTGGACCGATGTTCGGCAGTTTAATTTGATGTTTAGCACCACCATGGGTTCGCTTTCAGAAGAGGCCAGTAACCTGTATTTGCGTCCCGAAACGGCCCAGGGTATTTTTGTTAATTATTTAAACGTTCAAAAAAGCGGCCGGCTGAAAATTCCATTTGGTATTGCTCAAACCGGAAAAGCGTTTCGCAATGAAATTGTAGCAAGGCAGTTTATTTTTAGAATGCGGGAGTTTGAACAAATGGAAATGCAATTTTTTGTAAAACCCGGCTCCGAAATGGAGTGGTACGAATACTGGAAAAACAAGCGTTACGCCTGGCATCTGAGTTTGGGATTGGGAGATTTTAAATACCGTTTTCACGATCATGTTAAACTGGCCCACTATGCCAATGCAGCCTGCGATATAGAATTTGAATTTCCATTTGGGTTTAAAGAACTGGAAGGCATTCACTCCCGTACCGATTTTGATTTAAAACAACACGAGGCTTTTTCTGGAAAAAAACTTCAGTATTTCGATATCGAAACCCAGCAGCATTACACGCCTTATGTGGTGGAAACATCGGTGGGATTAGA
>CAWUNH010000277.1:0-2534 GCA_963923435.1 uncultured bacterium | reverse complement strand
TTATTTATCAAATTCGGAAAATAAATTACTTATTGTCGGGCCTAGGTTCTAAATATTCTAATTTACACATACTGGACTTGTCAAGCATTCAAAATGAAATTGGCTGTTCTAAAATATTCTCATCTACACAATACGTAACCTCTGGAATGGTATTTTCTTTAGAGGCATTACCTATTATTGCAAAACATTGCGTTGATATTATTTCTGGATTAGAAGGAAATATTAAAAAATGTATTGTATTAGACTTAGATAATACACTTTGGGGCGGAATTATTGGGGATGATGGCATTGAAAACATTCAACTGGGTGGTTTGGGTATTGGTAAAGCATTTATTGAATTACAAACCTGGATTAAGGAACTTAAAAACCGTGGAATTATATTAGCCGTATGCAGTAAAAATAATGAGGATACCGCTAAACTGCCATTTGAAAAACACCCTGAAATGGTATTAAAACTGGCCGACATTTCGGTGTTTGTTGCCAATTGGGAAAATAAGGCCAGTAATATTAAATACATTCAAAAGGTTCTTAATATCGGTTTTGATTCTATGGTGTTTTTAGATGATAATCCTTTTGAAAGAAATTTAGTAAAAGAGCATATTTCAGGTATCTGCATACCAGAATTACCCGAAGATCCCGCCTTATATTTAGAGTATTTATACAGTTTAAATTTATTTGAAACATTTGGAGTTTCTGAAGAAGATGGCGATCGCACCTTACAGTATCAAATAGAAGCAAAGCGCGTTCAATTTCAAAAAAACTTTGTTAATGAAGAAGATTATTTAAAAAGCCTAAACATGGTAGCTACGGTTGAAGGATTGAACGAATTTAATACCCCCAGAATAGCCCAACTAGCGCAACGTTCCAATCAATTTAATTTAAGAACCATTCGTTATACAGAAAACGATTTGATTAATTTTCAAACGGACAAATCCATTCATCCGTTTGTTTTTCATCTTGAAGACAAATTTGGTAAACACGGTATAATTGGTTTTATTGTTTTAAAAGAAATCGCTCCAAATATACTTTTTATAGAAAATTGGTTCATGAGTTGTAGGATTTTAAAACGAGGAATGGAAAACTATATTTTAAATACTATTGTAGAATTTGCTAAAAATAAAAATTATAAATTTATTTATGGGGAATATATTCCAACTCAAAAAAACAACATGGTTAAAGATCATTATAAAAATCTTGGCTTTGTTTATAATAATGAATTTTGGTTGCTCGATGTATTTTCATATCTAAGTAAAATTTCCTACATTCATAAAAACCAAACGCATGTCGAAAGCCCTATTATTACAACAGCTTAATGAACTTTTTAGAGATGTTTTAAATAATGATGCCATCGTATTAGAGAATCATACCACTGCAAAAGATATTGAGGAATGGGATTCCTTAAATCACATTCAATTGGTAGTGGCAATTGAAAAAAAATTTTCTGTACGTTTTAAATCATTAGAAATATACTACCGCCTTGTAGGGCTTCATTTAAACGCATTAAAGCCCTTGCTTATTTTAATCTAATTTTCATTTCAATTGGTTTTTCACAAAACGCAATACAAAATAGTACGCTATACCCTTCATTTATAAATCAACATTTAAATTTAATTGAATATAATAATTCTGTTTTAATAGAGCGTATTTATAAAAAATGGACCTCAATGTCTGAAAACTTTATTGTTGCGCATTTTGGAGATTCTCATGTTCAGCCAGATTATTTCACTGGAACAGTTAGAAAAAAAATGCAGGAATTAAAAGGAAATGCTGGCAGAGGAATGGTTTTTCCTTATGCTATTGCTAAAACCTATTCTCAATCGGATTATACATCTACGTTTCAAGGTCAATGGGCAACTGGAAACAGTATTCAAACCCCACCCCGATTGCCTGTTGGTGTTTCTGGATTTGCTGCACATACCAGCGATGTTAAAGCCATATTTACAATTTCTTTTAAATCGGAATTTCCCGCAGGTGAAAAAATAATTAAAGTGTTTTGCGATAAAACTAAAAACGACTATACGCTTAAAATCTGTTCAGGCGATGAGTGTGTATTAATTTTAATGGATACCCTTAGCTCCCAAACACCCTACATTGAAGTTAGGTTAAAAAAATTATCTAATAATGTGGTTTTTGAGCTTGAAAAACCCGGCCAAAGCGCATCATGTTTTAAATTACACGGAATTAGCATCGAAAACCTTAATACGGGCCTTTTATATCATAATTTAGGCGTTGGCGGGGCCTGTTTTTCGGCATTGCTTTATCAGAAATATTTTGAAAATGAAATGCCTTTTATAGGTGCTGATTTAGTTATTTGCGATTGGGGCGGAAATGATTTTATGTACAAAAATCGGGTAGAACCGCAACTCGAAAGCATCATGATACAAACCCTACAACGTATTAGAAAGTCTTTACCCAATGCCGTTATTTTAATACCTTCTGCCCAAGACATTAACAAAAAAGGCAAAAATGTAACTGCTGCTAAGCAATATGCGGCATTGGCGCGTAAAGTGGCATTGGAAAATAACTGTCTTTTT
>CAWUNH010000276.1:0-2537 GCA_963923435.1 uncultured bacterium | reverse complement strand
ATTCCTCTACGTCTCGTGGGCTCGGAGATGTGTATAAGAGACAGGGTATACATTTTGTCTACGGCTATACGGCCCCCTGCTGAACGGTCCTCTGGGTTTACTTTAATTGGCACAAAGCGATAGGCCAAACCTTCCAACTGAAAATACTCTTTCAAGCCCACGTAAGCATCGTCTCCGGTGGTAGTAGCAAAATATATAGGACGCGACCAATCGCTGTGAGCTATTAAATCCAAAACCATTATGTCGTTTTTAGTAATATAGCCACGGCTTGACAGACTGAACCGAATGGTATTTACAATTTTTGAACTGTCCTGAATGGCAACTACCCCCTGTTTTAATACCTGAGATTTGTTAACCGGTATGGTTAATTCCGAACCAGGTAAAATATTAATACGCTCCCCACCCCCCGCATCGTACTGATAGTTGGGATCGTCGCTTGCGCCCAATTCAATGGCTGTTTTTAAATCCATCGGCGTTTTGTTTTGCCGGTCAATAACCATATACGAAAGTTTTTCGGCTTCCAATTTAGATTCCTCAATGGTAAATGGAACCGGTTTACTGTCGTAGGCAGCCCGACGCATTTGGCGGATGTACCAGTCGGTATTTAGTAAGCTTAAATTTACCACGCGCACATCGGTTCGAATGCCCTCTACTTCTTGCACGTACCACAATGGAAATGTATCGTTATCTCCGTTTGTAAATAAAATTGCATTGGGCGCACAACTTTCAAGGTAATTAATGGCCATGTCTCTGGCCATGGTTCGCTTAGAACGGTCGTGGTCGTTCCAGCCGTCTTTTAACATTAAAAACGGTGCGGTAAGTCCGAGCACTCCCGAAAGTCCGATACTAAGGGCTGAACCGGCAAAGGATCTTATTTTTTCATATAAAAACAAAACGCCCATTCCAATCCAAATTGCAAAGGCATAAAAACTACCGGTATACGCATAATCGCGCTCGCGGGGTTGAAAGGGTTGTTGATTTAAATAGATAACAATGGCAAGTCCGGTAAAAAAGAACATACTTAATACAATCCAAGCGTCCTGTTTGCGCTGTTTAAATTGAGCTATCATGCCCAGAATTCCAAGAATTAAAGGAATGGCATAAAACCGGTTATGTGCAAAATTATAACGGTCTCGATGAATGGGGTTTGAACCGTCAAATCCCAAACGGTTATTGTCCCAAAATCCGATTCCACTAATCCAATTTCCATCCATGGGGTTGTTACTGCTTCCCTGTATATCGTTTTGTCTTCCAACAAAATTCCACATAAAATAACGCCAGTACATATAATGAAGTTGATAAGAAAAAAAGTACTGAAGATTGGCCAGCATGGTAGGTATTTCAACCGATTCGGTTTCTCCGTTGGGGTTGTCGATAATTTTTTTTCGGTGATGCGCTTCTACATTGGCCCACATTTTATATCCGGCCACGTGGTGGGACTGGTTACTCCACATTCTCGGAAATACCGTGCAAAATTCGGGATCGTATTTGGGAATGGAGTTTTTTCTGGAATCCAGCACACGGTACGATTGTGTTTTTTCATCGCGTGTGTAAATTGGATCGGCATCGGCAAATTTATCTTTTGAAAGGGTTGGTGCATTATAGTAAGGACCGTACATTAAGGGCCAGTCGCCGTACTGTTCTCGGAGCAAATAGGAAAGCATGTTGGGCGCATTTTCAGGATCGTTTTCGTCCATAGGCGTATTTGCAGAAGAACGAATTACCAAAACAAAAAACGAAGAATAACCAATTAACAGGGTTGCCAAACTTAAAAAAACAGCATGAAGCTGAATTTTTTTATTCCGGAATTTATGAAGGGCCCATAACAAGCCTCCCAGCATTAGAGCCCGGGTTAATATGCCGGTTCCAGAAGCTGCTGAAATTACAGCAAGGATTGCAAATACAACGCTCATTCCAAATGCACGTTTGTACCAAACCTCGGCATTGTGATCGGCTCGGGTGTATTGAATCCATAAAACAAGTAAAGCAATTAATAAAAGTATAAATGTAAAGGTTCCGGTATTGTATGGCAGATGCAGCTTATTTATAAAAAATATTTCGTAATCACTTATAAACTTTACCATTTTAGGAATCAGTAAATTTTGAACAAACCCCAACACCAGAACCGACAACAATCCGGCTTTTAAAAAGCCTTTCCAGCTGAAGGGGTTATATCGAAAATAAATTACCAGTCCAATGGCTGGAATTACTAATAAATTAAGCAAGTGTACGCCAATGGAAAGCCCAATTAAATAGGAAATAAGGATAATCCAACGCCAGGCAGTGCCGGAATTTTCGCGATGTTCTTCGTCCCATTTTAAAATGGCCCAAAATACAAGAGCTGTAAAAAAAGAGGACATTGCATAAACCTCTCCTTCAACGGCACTAAACCAAAATGAATCTGAAAAAGTATATGCCAGAGCTCCAACGGCACCTGAGCACAATACCAAAATATAATTAACGATACTGGCTGGCGTGTTACCAAAATACCTTCTGGCCAAACGGGTAATGGTCCAAAATAAAAACAATATGGTAAA
>CAWUNH010000275.1:0-2542 GCA_963923435.1 uncultured bacterium | reverse complement strand
TGTGGGTTACCTGTGCTCGGTCGGTATGATCAAGTGGTTCTTCAGACATAGTATTCAAAAGGCAAATATACACGCTCCCTCTACAAGCCCTCCCGGTGAAATTAAGTTTATATTAACAGACCCTGCTTTAGGTTGCTGTTAACAGAAGGGGCTTAAAGACGGATAACAATTATTAACAAGCGATGAATCAATGTGTTAAAATAAAAATCAATCCAGGTGAATTTATTTTTGTTTTTGCACTTTTTTTTATTCTTTTGCACAACGTAAATCGCCCATGTATTGGACCCTAGAATTAGCCAGCTGGCTTGAAGATGCTCCTTGGCCTGCCACCAAAGACGAGTTGATTGATTTTGCCATGCGCACCGGAGCGCCCATGGAGGTTATCGAAAATTTGCAGGAAATTGAAGACGAAGGAGAGTCCTACGAGAACATAGAAGAAATTTGGCCCGATTATCCAACCAAAGATGATTTTTTCTTTAACGAGGACGAATTTTAATTCACCATCATTCCTAAACTCATTAGCAGCATCAGGCTGTTTTCAAAAAGGGTTACCCGTCCGAGTGGTAAATTAAATCCAGCGCCCAAGCATGCACATTGCAGGGGCTGAGGTTTGCGAAGGCTGAACACAACACTGATTAAGCCCAACAACATGATTAGTGCCGTAAAACCATGCAAGATCATGGATTGCATGGGCAGCATGTAAAGCAGTCCCAAGCCGCATTCAACAAATGGATACAGCAGGGCCCAGGCCGGTATGCGCATAGCCAGTAAATCGTAGGTACGGTAACGATTTACAAATCCTTTAAGGTCTAAAAATTTAAAAAAAGAAAAACTGATAAAAAAACCTGCCATAAAATCTTGCATGCTTTCCATCAGGATGGTTTTAAGGTTGCGCTCTATACTGAGGGCATACCCGGCTTTGGTTAGGCATATTGCCAAAAGGAGCGCAAACAGAACCAAAATGGGTTTGTAGGTTGTAAAAAACGAGATGGTTTCCGAGTTTGAAATTTCTGCATTTACAGGTTCAGCCCCATATTTTGGAAAGGGCTTAAGGGCAGCTAAAAGCTGTTCCAGTGAAACCGGATGGTTAAATTTTACGATAGCATGTTTTAAATCCAATTCAGGGGATTCTATATTTAATTGCTTTGCAAGGGTATCTTTTACAATAGCCACACAGCTGGTGCAGGTCATGCCGGTTATTTTATATTCGTGTGCCATGTTTCAAAGGTACGCAATGCCGTATGTCTTTAAAGTGTAATTTTGCGCGTATGCCAAAATTGTCTTTAAAAGCGGAGCGCATGCCCGCCTCGCCCATACGCAAACTGGTGCCCTTTGCCGAAGCGGCTAAAAAAAGAGGCATTCGTATTTACCATTTAAATATCGGACAGCCGGACATTAAAACCCCCGAAACATTTTTAAACGCAATTAAAAATGCCCCCTTGCCGATTGTAGAATACACCCACAGTGCCGGAAACGAATCGTACCGAAAAAAATTATGCAGTTATTATAAAAAGTTTGACATTCAGTTGTCGCCATCGGATATTATGATTACCACCGGAGGCAGTGAAGCCATTCAAATGGCAATGTTAACCTGTTTTAATCCGGGGGATGAGATTATTGTTCCGGAACCCTTTTATGCAAATTACAATGGTTTTGGCACATCGGCAGATTTGGTGGTAAAGCCCGTTCGTAGTTTTATTGAAAACGGTTTTGCCCTGCCCCCACTGTCTGAATTTGAAGCTGCAATAACTTCCAAAACCAAAGGTATAATGATTTGCAATCCGGGCAATCCAACCGGATATTTATACCGCCCAGAGGAACTTAAGAGTTTGGCTGCATTGGTTAAGAAATACGACTTATACCTGCTTAGCGATGAAGTATACCGTGAATTTTGCTACGACGGACAGAGTTATTTTAGCGTTTTACAACTTCAGGATATGGACCAGCACGTGGTTATGTTGGACTCCATCAGTAAACGATACAGTGCCTGCGGAGCTCGTGTGGGGGCTTTTGTTACTAAAAATCCACAACTGATGGCTGCTGCACTTAAGTTTGCTCAGGCCCGATTAAGCCCCCCAACCTATGGGCAAATAGGGGCAGAGGCCGCTCTGGACACCCCGGATTCGTATTTTAAAGAAGTTAAAGAAGAGTATATTAAACGGCGCAATATTTTGGTGGAAGCTTTAAATGCAATGCCCGGTGTATTTTGTCCCATGCCCGGCGGAGCCTTTTATGCGATAGCCCGCTTGCCCATAGATGATGCCGATCGGTTTTGCCAATGGTTATTGGAATCGTTTAACCATCAGCAGCAAACGCTGATGCTGGCACCTGCTACTGGATTTTATGCCAGTCCGGGAGCGGGTAAAAATGAAGTTCGTTTGGCCTACGTCCTAAATGAAACCGATTTACGGGCGGCCATGCAATGCCTTGCAAAGGCCCTTCAAGAATATCCGGGAAAAACCCTGACATGATTCGTTTTTTATTATGTTGCAGTTTGATTTTACTGGCGGATTGTCAAACGGCCGTTCAAGAAAGCTCCAAT
>CAWUNH010000274.1:0-2550 GCA_963923435.1 uncultured bacterium | reverse complement strand
ACCTGATGCTCCCTTTGAACGGTTTGAAAAATGGTTTCAACCAGTGTTCGGGTTTTGCCTGTGCCCGGAGGTCCAAAAATTACGGCTACATCCAATGCCCCCAGGCAGTTTTCTACGGCCCGTTGCTGCGAGGCATTGCACTCTGAAATTCGGCTTATGGGGAGGGTTTTAAAAATAGGTTGACGTTGTTGCGCAAGTATTTCTGCCCATTCCAACACACGGGAGTTTTTTGCTTTTATGGCCCGGTCAAGTGCGGCCTGCATTTCTTCGTAGGAATGTTCATCGATTTGCAAATTAATGCCCAATCCAGATTCGTAGCACCATTCGGGTAAATGGTCTAAGGAGCATAAAACCGTCATGCGGTCTTGTTCCAAACGCTTAATGGTTGCGTTAACGGGTCGAAACGCAGATTCGTTTACTTGAGTAGAAAAAAACTGAATGTTTTTTCCCGTTCCAAAGGAGTTCGATTCAAACGCTTGTCCCACATGCTGTAGGTCAATTTCCAAGAGATCGCCAAAGGCCCATTGTTCTTGAATAATTTTTACAGGATGCCAGGTAATGCCCCGACGTTTGCGGATTTCCAATGTTGCGCGTAACAACTGTTCGTTATGAAGTTTACGTTCTTCAGCCCGTTCAAATTCCAAAGCTGTTTTAAAATGCTGCAGTCTTAAAATTGCAGCGTGGGGATCATTCGACACGTGTAATTTTAGAATCCTTTTGTGTAAACCACTGCGTTTTTATTTCCAGTCGACGTTTTAAATAAAGTTTGTAAGAATCGCTAAATGCCATTCGTTGATCAACTGCATGTTGATACTGGTCCATTAATCCCATGCAGAGTTCGGTGCATTCGCGAACCCCATGATTGGATCCGGAATAACGGGTGATGTAATCGGCCAGTTGATGCTCGACAACATAATTTTTAAACAATAGAGTTGCTTTGGAATCAATTAAAAAACGAAGACCGCAGCGTTGTGCAATTGGCAAGTCTAAAACATCGTCAAAAAAATATGCAATTTCATGCGCCTGAATCGAATGGTTTTCGCACAAATGCTCCAGGGCCAGTAATTTATTTCCGGTTTTAGAATAGGAGGTGTTCCAGCATTCGCGTTCTGCAAAAAAAAGGGCCGGTTCGTTTTTTTCACCGCTGATAAGCGCCATAATGGGCAACTCAGATGCATGCTTTAAAAAGTAGGCGTAGCGCAACAAATTGGTGCCCATGCTGTCAATTTCAGAAAAGGAACTTCCTTGGGATCCGAATTTATGACCGTTATTAAAAACCCCGTCCCAGTCAAAGACAAAGGCTTTGATAGAGTTTATTTTATGTGCTAGCTCTGAAATGGGTTTTAAAAAGGTAGCACCGGAGTTTTTATAGAGGGCTTCCAGATTGTTAAGCTTCATGCTTTTAAATCCTGAATGTCTAACATGCCAATGGCTTTGCCCTTACGGGTTACCACAAGCGTGTCAACAGCTGTTTTTTTAAACAACAGCTGCGCGTCGTTTAATAAGACATTGCCTTCGATGCATATAGGTTCCCGATATTTCAGTGTATGCAGCGGCTCCGTTAAAATGCGGCTACCTTGCTCCATAAGTAATTTGCGTAAGGATCCGTCTGTAAAGACTCCGCGGATGCTTCCATCGGATTGCAAAACCGTAACAGCCCCAAAGTTAAATTCGGTCATTTTAACCAGAGCTTCCTGGACGCTTAAATTATCAGACACTACAGGATTGGTACCGTTCATGGCCTCTTCTACTTTTACCATCATCAAGCGGGTGTCCATTATAAATTGATCGGTTCCTAAACTTGTGAAATTATTTTCGGTTAATTGCTTTAATACTTTTAAAGGTACGGTAATGGTATGAACTCCCAGGGTTATGGCATTTCGAACGTGTTCGGTATGACGTACAGAGGAAAACATAATTTTGGTATCGTAACCATATAAATCAACGGCATCAATACATTGCTGAACGAGGCTTAAGGCATCGTGGCCCTGGTCCTGCAAACGACCTACCAAAGGACATACGTAGCTCGCACCTGCCTGCATTGCCATGTAGGCTTGCTGTAGGGTATATACTAAATGAACGTTGACCAAATATCCTTTATTTCTTAATAACTTACATGCTCTTACGCCCTCCAGAGAAACCGGAATTTTAAAAACGGTGCATTTAGGATCCAAACCCAATGCCAGCTGTCGTTCTGCTTCTGCCAAAACCTCTTCTGCAGTTTGGCCCAAGGCTTCAATTTGTAGCACAGGAACCATTTTACTCAGTTTAACAATGGTCGCATCAATATCGGTTATACCTTCGCGTTGCATGAAGGTAGGGGTAGTGGTTAAACCATTTAAAAACCCTAAACGAAATCCTTCTTCAATTTCTTTAAGATTTGCTGAATCTAAATACAATTCCATAATTTGTAAAGTTCGTAAAAAAAGCCATACCAAGTTGAATCCTAGGCGTTTTTGCAAAACAAGCTTTCCAATTGGACCGTTTCTGACGATTCAACCTTAATTGTATTAAAACAATTTTGTAACTTTATAAAACTATGAAATACCG
>CAWUNH010000273.1:0-2558 GCA_963923435.1 uncultured bacterium | reverse complement strand
ATAGGTTTCGTCGGATTTTAATAGAATTTCAGTGCTTACCTGATGAACAATGTGGAGCCGGTAGGTATAAAAATGTCCCAAAACATAGGCTAAGGCAGGTAAAGCCAATAAAATCCACCAATTTTTTTTAAAAATCCTGAGTACAAAAGCCAAATCCTTGGCTGAAACAATAGAATTGCTTTTTTTAGTAAAGCCTGAAATGTCCATTAATAAAGGCTAATTTACTTATTTTCAGGTAAATATTGTATATTTACCGAGTATTTGCAATGCAAAAAATTCCTTCGATAATTTTTCTGATTTCGCTCTTTTGTGTGCCCTGTATACTGTGCGCAGCTCCGACCCCTCCCGGAGGAGGTGGTGGTACGACTCCAATTTGCTGGCCTCCGCCCTGTGTGCCCTTGGATGGCGGAATCAGTATTTTGGCCGCAGCAGGTGCAGCGTACGGACTCTATAAAGTTAAAAACCAACGCGGGGTTTCTAAAAAATGATCTCGAGGTTTAACCTGAGATGGAAGTTCCTTAATTTAAAGTCCACAGCCCTTCGTTTTCTTTTAAAATCCTTTTTTTGGTATTTTATTTTATTTTTGTTTTACCAATTTATTTTAGTGCCCTATACATCCTTTGATCAATGGGTTATTCGCCTGTTAATCAAATGCTCTGAAATTTTATTGCTCGCATTTGGCCCCACTTTTTCATCGCTGCAAAACACCGAAATGCAGGTTCTTGGACTGGATGGATCAACGGGTGTGTGGATTGGTGTTCCCTGTAACGGTATTTCACTCATGGGATTATTCAGTGTATTTATTTTAGCCTATCCCGGAAAAACAACCCATAAAATACTCTTTATTACATCGGGCCTGATTTTAATTTTTATATACAACTGTTTGCGAATTTGTGCCCTGGCGTATTTATCCAAATACCATCCTGCCTGGCTAATGTTTAATCATACCTACACATTTACGGCCACAGCCTATTTAATGGTATTTGGTTTATGGATGCTTTGGATCAAACGGTTTTCTCCCGGTCATGAATAAATGGAAGTTTGCCGGCATAACCCTTATTTTACTTTTATTGGGTTTTTTACGCATGTTCTGGTTTGAGCATTTTAATTTGTATTTATACCAAACCTATTATCGGCAAACCCGGATGGATGAGTCTTTATTTACTCCGTTTAAATACCTGCCCTACTCCGTTTTGTATTATCTCAAATACCTGTTTACAGTATTATTTATTGTTGCATTTTACCTGTTAACCCGTTGGGGCTTTCGAGTTTTAAATCAAAAGCCCTTGCTTCCAATTTTAAATTTTAGTTATGCGGGTTTATTGTTACTGGCAGGACTCTTAACACTGGCTCAATACGGACTTGGTTTAAGCTCTACCGGCCCTCTTTACCTGATAAATTTATGGCTTATGGGAATTGCCGAATCGCCCTTGCCATTTTTGTTTTTAATTTCCATTCGTAACTTAAATTTGTACGTTGATAAAGATTAAAAATACCTAACTTGTAAATCGTTATGCTACCAAAGGACCCCCTCATTTTTAAACTGATTGCAAAAGAAAAAAAACGCCAAACGCTGGGAGTTGAACTCATTGCATCTGAAAATTATGTCAGCGCTCAGGTTATGAAAGCCATGGGCAGCGTGTTAACCAATAAATATGCAGAAGGCTTGCCCAAAAAACGCTATTACGGCGGATGTGAAGTGGTCGATGAGGTTGAGCAGCTGGCAATAGACCGTGCTAAAACCCTTTTTGGGGCTGAATGGGTAAACGTTCAACCCCATTCCGGTGCGCAGGCCAATGCGGCTGTAATGCTGGCCTGTCTTAAACCCGGGGATACCATACTGGGCTTTGATCTTTCGCACGGCGGTCATTTAACACACGGTTCTCCGGTTAATTTTTCCGGTAAACTGTACCGTGCCACCTTTTATGGTGTTACACAAAAAGACGGTTTAATCGATTATGAGGCGCTTGAAAAAATGGCCCGTTCTGAAAAACCCAAACTGATTATTTGTGGAGCCAGCGCCTATTCGCGTGACTGGGATTATGCCCGAATCCGAAAAGTTGCCGACCGTATTGGCGCTCTTGTATTGGCTGATATTTCGCATCCCAGCGGACTGATTGCCAAAGGAATTTTAAACGACCCTTTACCCCATTGTCATATAGTTACAACCACTACCCACAAAACCTTGCGAGGTCCGCGGGGAGGCATGATTTTGATGGGTAAAGACTTTGAAAACCCCTTTGGAGAGCGCACTCCTAAAGGCGCGTTAAAAATGATGAGTCAGTTGCTGGACATGGCGGTGTTTCCCGGAACACAAGGCGGACCCTTGGAGCATGTCATTGCGGCAAAAGCCGTTGCCTATGCCGAAGCCCTCAGCGACGACTACATGCATTATATGGTTCAGGTACTTAAAAATGCGCGTGCCATGGCCTCGGCATTTAGTGCCAAAGGGTATCACATTGTTTCCGGAGGAACCGACAACCACCTGTTTTTAATTGATTTGCGAAATAAAAATATTACGGGAAAAGAAGCCTTGGCCGTACTTGAACAGGTTCATA
>CAWUNH010000272.1:0-2570 GCA_963923435.1 uncultured bacterium | reverse complement strand
TGTAATACACGCCGAATGGTAAAGCGTTTCCATTCCTGAATTAAATTAAAGACCATTGAAAGTGGAATTAAAAGCATGATTGGTGAGCTAAAAACAACAATAACCAGTGTTAGTGCAAGTACCGAAACCACACCAAAAATAAATCTAAACAAGCTGTCCTCCCGAAACCAGAGCAGTTCAATAATCCGACCACCATCCAGCGGATAAATTGGCAAACTGTTCAATAAATTGATCGCTAAAAAGGTGGTCCAAAGGGTTTTTATATTAGGCTGTTGTAAATCTTTATTTAAATAAAATAATGCCAACCCAATTAATATTCCGGGTAATGGGCCAGCTGCCACAACGCCCAGCCACTCTCTTTTGGAATATTGTGTTTTTTCTCCGGTTGTTAAACCTCCTAATAATGGAATAATGTAAATGCGAACCCCTTTATAGCCAAACCATTTCATAACCAGGTAATGACCCAATTCATGTATTAATAACACCAACAACAGCGCCGCCACATATACCAGATTTTGCCCGAAAAAAAAGTAAAACAACAATCCGAACAACATTAAATTAACCAGCCAGCGGTTATTTTTTCCAGCAGGCTGAATTTCCAGTTCAGGTTTGGATGGAAAAACGGTTGGTTCGGGTTCGTTTAAAAGCATTTAATTATTTTTTAAAGATAATTGTTCTATGGTCTCAGCAATGCGCTGCTCCCAGGTAAAATTATTTTTTGCACGCGACCAGGCCGCTAATTTTAAACGCTGAAGTTCTTGATCGGAAAGTTGCATAAATGCCCGAATGGCTTGGGTTACCGATTGAACTGTCCAGGAGTTAATCCAAATCGCTTCTTCGGCATTTAGCAGGTCTTTTACAGAACCTACATCTGTGGTAATTATGGCCAATCCGCGGGCCATGGCTTCTAAAATAACATTGGGCATACCTTCGCTCAAGCTTGGGCAAATTAAGGCATCCATATCATCTAATAATGCAAACAGTGTGTCCCGTTCAATAATTAAACCGTGGTAAAATACCCCTTTTACCACCACTTGTTCTCTGGAGGGTATGTTTCCTATAATATGACATTCAAGATCGGCGGTTTGGGGCGCAAGGGTTTTATTTTGCATTGCTTCTAATAACAGATGCAGGCCTTTGCGTTTTTCAAAGCGTCCTAAAAAAACAATTTTTCGTGGCTGGTGGGTTTTACAAAGTTCGGTTTTTATATGACCTGCAGGAATGGCGGCTGCCAATTCAATACAGGTTTTAACCTCAGGAATATTACGACGTAAAATACGAGTGATTTGTGGACCGTATGAAATTAGTGCATCGCCCTTATTTAGCACATGCCTAAAAAGGGGAGAAAAAACAAATCGGTTAATTAACCGGTGTTTAATATCGGGTGCTGGCTGAAACATTTCACAGCCGTGTATATTAATATACAAGGGAGCGGGGTAGGGGCGTTTCAGAACCCAGGCGCTAAGCCCTTTGGCATAGATAAGATTTGTGTCTGGAGGATTTTGCTTTAAATGTTTTGCCACTTTAATTGCATAACAATACATGCTCCATAAATAAAAACCCGGAAAATTTCTTTGCTTGGGAAGGTTTAAACCAATCCATTCAATCTGATTCCATTCGGCCGGGCTAAAATACTTTTGTATTAACCGAGCCGAATCGGAGTCCGGATGGTAAACCCTCAAATGAATTCCGTTTATGGTTAAATAGCGGACCAAATAATACGAATGGGTTTGCATTCCGCCTGTAACCAGTGGCCACAAACCATCGGAAATCAGCGTAAGATGAGGCCGTTTAGGCATTGAGGTACAATACCGATTTTAAGGCATTTAAAATGCGTTGGGTATTGGGCAAGCTGGCATCAATAAGAGTGGGCGCATAGGGTAAAGGCGTATCGGCGGTTGTTACGCGCTGAATGGGAGCATCTAAATAGTCAAAGGCCTCCCGCTGTACCATATAACTTAATTCAGAGGAAATACTGGCCAGCGGCCAGGCTTCCTCAACAATGACCAATCGGTTGGTTTTTTTTACAGACTCTAAAACCGTGTAATAGTCAATTGGACGAACCGAACGAAGATCAATCAATTCCACACTAATGCCGGAAGCAGCGGCTTCTTTTGCGGCAAGAGCGGCTACTTTAAAAATTTTACCAAAAGAAACCAAGGTTACCTGATCTCCCGATTGTTTCACATCGGCTACACCAATTGGCAGGGTATATTCTCCTTCCGGAACCTCGCCTTTATCGCCATACATTTGCTCACTTTCCATGAAAATAACCGGATCGTTATCCCGAATGGCCGATTTTAACAAGCCTTTGGCATCATAAGGATTACTGGGCACTACAACTTTAAGTCCGGGACAATTGGCATACCAGTTTTCAAAAG
This sequence comes from uncultured bacterium, assembly GCA_963923435.1. Lineage (GTDB taxonomy): Bacteria > Bacteroidota > Bacteroidia > B-17B0 > Aurantibacillaceae > Aurantibacillus. The sequence continues at coordinate 189 of CAWUNH010000272.1, read as the reverse complement.
CCTGAGAATGTTGTGAACTTAGCATCCCGGCACTGGCCGTGGGGCCACGAAATACAATAGGAACATGGTATTGACCGCCGCTCATGTTGTACATTTTTGCAGCAGAGTTGATTACCTGATCTATAGCAACCAGACTAAAATTAAAGGTCATAAATTCAATAATCGGACGCAGTCCGTTCATGGCGGCCC
>CAWUNH010000271.1:0-2575 GCA_963923435.1 uncultured bacterium | reverse complement strand
CTACGTCTCGTGGGCTCGGAGATGTGTATAAGAGACAGGTACCGGTATTTTGCATGTTGTAAATTGGAAAAAAACGGCTGAATGTTGCGCCTCGGTTAATGGATGAAACCGCAGAGGGTACTTGGTAAACCGGTATGTTAAAAAGTTTTTGATAATACATTTCGGTACGCAGGGTCCATTCGGCATTTAATTGAACCACGTAGGATGCCACGAAATGATGGGCCCGGCTGAGTCCCATATTTTTATTTAACCGTTCTAAATTGGTATTGGCATATCGCGTATTATTGGCGTTTAAGCCCGAATCCGGAACGGTGTAATACAGGTACAGCGACTGAAACTGGCTGTGCATGCCATAGGAAAATCCAAGTTGTTGTCGCGGATGGGGTTGGAACCTGATTTGCAAACGTGGCTCCAAAGCTTGGGATTGCGAATTAAGATTGCTAAAAATTCCATGCAAGCCCGCTTGAAATTGCCAAACCTCAGTTAGTTGCCATTGATACGTTGCATAAGGTTGCAGGGTGTAAAAATGCGACTGGGTTCGCAATCGGTAATTAAAGGGCCGTGCCGATAGTTCTCGAATACTGGTGTCAAACACAGTAAAGCGTTTAACACTGTCCTTGTAATTAATATCGGTACGGTGCACGTAAAATCCGCTTCGTATGGAGTGTCTCGAATTAAATTTATGACGGATGTACCAAGACAAGGAAGATTTCAAATCTTCAAATCTAAATCCCATGATGTCCGGACAAGGCCTGAGGGGTTTAAAAGTAGAATCTCTGATGATCAGTTGATGGTAGGCGTCTACCCCTTGAGCGGCCACTGCAAGATTGGTTTTCATGAGCGTTTTAGGTCCCAGATTTAAAACATGTCCAATAATACCAACCCCCATTTGCGTGTTAAAATATTGATTTCGGTTTAAATCTCCGTACAATTCCTTGGGCGGTAGATTCATGGTGTCAAAAATCAACTCTATTGAGCTGGCACCACCAATGGCACTAAAACTAAAATGTCCGGCTTTTGCTGTTGGAATGGAAATTCTAAATCCAAAATCTTGATAGTAGGGTACCGCTGAGGTTCCAATGGGTATTTTAAGCTGACTGAAAAGAGCCAGGGATGAATAGCGATAGGTTGCCAAATAAGAAGCGCCTTTTTTATTTAGTGGCCCTTCAAGTGCCAATTCGGTTCCTAAAAAACCAAATTGAAAAGAACGTTCGTGGCGTTCTGCAGAACCGTTTCTAAACCGCAAATCAAAAACTCCGCCCATCGCATTTCCAAACTCGGCTGGAAAAGCTCCATTATAAAATGCACTGTTGGATAAATATTTATTGTTTAAAATACTTTGGGGCCCCCCCGAGGTGCCGGCTACTGCAAAATGATTGGGATTGGGAATGTCCATGTCGTCCATGCGGTATAAAACTCCTGCCGGACTGTTTCCCCGAACGACTATATCGTTTCTGGAATCGTTGGTGCCTTGAATGCCAGCAAAACTTTGCACCATACGGGCAGGATCCTGCCGAGAGGCTGCATAACGTTCCGTTTCCTCCAACCGAAAAGACTTGCTGTTTAGCTCGGCCAGACGATCCGATAATTCCGAACGGCTCTCTACCTTTACCTCTTCCATTTGAATGGTTCGTTCTTTAAGATTTATATTTAATTCGGTGGGTTTACCGGAAGAAAATGCAATCTGGGAGGCCGTTTGACTGTAATACCCGGGATACTGAAATGTTATGTTGTGCCGACCCAAGGGCACAGCCTTTAATACATAGTATCCGTTTTCATTGCTCACCGCTTGTAGTTTGGTTCCGGCGGTTTCCATTAGAATTAATACCCCTGGCAATCCAATTCCGCTGGCCTCATCGTTTACGGTTCCTCGTAATTCCTGAAGGGTTTGAGCATGAAAGGCAAATGCCAGGAAAAAACCCAGCAAACAAGAGAAAGATTTTCGAAGCATGATTAAGATTTGAAGATTATGAGCCGTTTGCCTTTGTAAAGGCCTTTTTTACCAACATAATTCCATTTTTTGAGCATTTTAATACTCACTCCATAACGTGCAGCGATGGTATTCCAGGTTTCACCTCTTTTAACCACATGAAATAAACGGGTTTTGGTTTTTTTCTCAACTGCTTTTTTTATTGGCTGAGGTTGTTCAATTATAGAATCAGAAACATCAGGTTGAAAAGTTTTATTAAAAAACTCATATATCTCAGATTCGTTTGTAATAAAATGTGCAATTTTTTCTTTGGATAAACACAAGGGATTGTTACCCGAAGGAATTATGAATTTTCGGTATTGGGGATTGAAATATTCGATTTCTTCAACAGGAACATCTAATACCTGAGAAATTTGATCAAAACTCATTTGCTGTTTTATAAATACCGTGTCAATTTGTAGGAAATTTTTTCGCGGTACCGCTGGTGACATGCCATGATATTGAGCAAAATTCATAATATAATTGGCTGCAATAAAAGCAGGTACATAGCCTTGGGTTTCCTGCGGTAAAAAAGGACGGATTTCCCAATAGGTTTTTTTTCCACCACTACGACGAATGGCCCTACTGATAGTTCCGGGTCCAGCA
>CAWUNH010000270.1:0-2578 GCA_963923435.1 uncultured bacterium | reverse complement strand
ATACCAATTAAACCGCTTAAAAAACCGGCCACTAAACCCAGTGTTAAAAGTATGTAGTACTCCATTTTTAAAAATCTGTTATGAGTGACAAACCTACCATTCTTTTCTGAAGCTTCCAATTATCGATACCCCATCCAAAATCCAAACGCATAAAATAGCCTAAAAAACGGGTTCTTAGCCCAAATCCCAAACCTCCCACCAGCGGATTGTTATAATTAATGATACGAATAATCATGCCCGAACCGCCGTATCCCAAGGCCGGATCTTGGTCTATATAGGTATTGGTGTTTTTGGTGTTTTCATCACTTAGTGGGTTCCAGTTATACCATGCCATCCCAAGATCGGTAAATCCTATAACTTGAAAATAATTTATAAAATCCGAATTAAAATCTCTGTTGAATAAATAATGAACAATAGGTAAACGCCATTCGGAATTTAACACCAAAAAATTATTGCCGTTTCGTGTGTTTTGCGAAAAGCCCCGCATATTGGTTGCAATAGTCTGAAAACCGTACTGATCTGGCTTAATAATATTTACATTGGTGTTAAACTGTGGATTATACCAGTTATCAACGCCACCTAAATAAAAAATTAAACGTTCTGAACCCAAAGCGTTACCTCCTGCCAGCCGGTTGCACCAGGTCATTTGACGATGAATTTTTAAATAATATCTTATATCAAAACCTGATGTAATTAAATTGCCTTTAGGTTGTGGTTGTGTAAATCGAAAATTGGTATACTGCCAATATTCAGAAAACACCTTAAAGCGTAAACCGTTTAAAATATTTAAATCAACGCTTCGGGTATCGTCAAAAACCCACTCCAATCGAGAGCCAATCATATTTTCGTGGCGGTTGGCCAGGGCAGCAGTTACCGGTCCAAAACTACGGGCCCATTGCAAATCGTTTCGATACAATAACGACCAACGCAGCGACATAACCTCTGAAAAAGGATATTTCAAAGAATACCGAATGGTATGGGTAAGCATTTTGGCTTGATAGGGCGCATTTTCTTGGGTATAGGCGGTTGTGTTATTAAAAGTTTGTCGGTCCAACAAGCATTGGTGGTCCCAACGGTTTTGTCGAAATTCCCAAGATAACATAAACTCGTTATCCAGAGAGGGATTGATTCGGTACCCTCCAATTATACGCTGGTTTTCCATTAAATCGCTAATGGAAATTTTTGATAAAATATTAAATCCTGGATTTAAGTAAATGGGACTTCCCGAACCTGAAAAAACCTGGTAATTATTGGCTAAAAACGAATTGTCAAATTGATTTACAAGATAATCGGTATAAAATGTAGTATAATAATTTTGACTTAATGGAAAACGCAAATCATTTAACTGTTGGTGTTTGGGAATAATCAATTCTTTGTTTAATGTGGGTTTTAAAAGCGTATCGGAATAAAAAATATAATTTTCCGTATCGATAGTGTCCGAGAGCAAGTGCTTGGGCTTTTGAGTATCGGTTGATACGGGTATTACATGTGCGAATTGTTCAGGCTTTACGGCCGTCACTAGCTTATCCAGAGATCTCCAATTGAGTGGCAGATTGGTATAGGTAGAGTCTGGGGGCAATGTACTTAGAACCCATCGGTCTTGGCCTTTAACGACCGTTTGAAGTGTTAAGAGCGAACCCGAAGGATGCATACTCCAATGAACCAGCGATCGATCCAAATGGGTTTTGGGCTGTACATGAAATTCTGTTCGGAAATGCGCAATGGTGTCTACAAACGCCAAGGCGCTGTCTTTATAGGCTACATAAAGATTGGCATTTCCGTTTTTATTGGATAAAAAATAAACTCCCCGGTCAAAAGCCAAGGGTTCGCTTTCAAGCGCATCGGAACCCTGAGTCACCGGAACAGAGGTTTCAGAAATTCTGGGCCATGTGCTGTAAAACACATTTAATTGAGAAGGCATCCGATTGAAGGGCTGATAGGATTCGCTGCGTCCTTGTGGATTTAATACCCGATTGCTGGTATAATACAAGCTTTTGCCATCCGGACTAAAACTGGGTTGAAAATCGTCCCAAACATCATTGGTAAGCGGTTCTATTCCTCCCGAACTGAGGGTGTATTTAAATAAATCAGAATGAAAGGATTGAGAAGTAACCCCCGATACAACTGCAAATTTACCCGAGGGATGAAAGCCAATGCCCGTTATGTGCTGAAAGCCCGAAAGCGGTCGTTCGCGTAGCGAATTGTCTTTTAATGAGTAGTTGCCTATTTGGAGTTGCCCTTTTTTAGGATAAATTAAAATCAGGTGTTCGCCATCGGGATGCCATTCTATTAGAGGATACTGCAACATGGGCAAACGGTCTATTTTACATCCTAATTTAAAAATACGTTTAGATTTTTTTTGGATGGAATCGAATTTATACACCCGATATTGATTCCGGTCGTTGCGAACATACGCTGCCTGATACCCGTTTGGATGCCATTTAAACTGATAATAAGCTCGATCCTGTTTGTGCCGTTTTAAAACGGAATGTAATTGTTCTGTTTTACAAACGGTTGAATCCCTGTGTTTAAAGAGTTTGAGTTGATAATACTCCTGCATTTCTCGGGTAATATCCGG
>CAWUNH010000269.1:0-2582 GCA_963923435.1 uncultured bacterium | reverse complement strand
GAATGGTTGAGAGTAAAACTTCCCACAGGGAAAGAATATGCCCAGGTTCGAAATATAGTTTCAAAACATAAATTACACACGATTTGTGAAAGCGGAAATTGTCCTAATATGGGCGAATGCTGGGGAGCCGGAACGGCCACCTTTATGATTTTGGGAAATATTTGTACCCGCAGTTGTGGTTTTTGTGCAGTTGCAACCGGTAAACCTTTGCCTGCCGATTGGGACGAACCACTTCGAATTGCCGAATCGGTTAAACTTATGAACCTTAAACACTGTGTAATTACGAGTGTGGATCGGGATGATTTAAAAGACGGCGGCTCCTTAATTTGGACCGAAACCATTAAGCAGGTTAGAGCATTGAATCCGGAAACTAAATTTGAGTGTTTAATACCTGATTTTGCCGGAAAATGGGACAATTTACAACGTATTATTGATGTACGGCCCGATATTGTATCGCATAATATTGAAACGGTTCGGCGATTAACGGCCCAGGTTCGTATTCAGGCCAAATACGAGCGTAGCCTCGAGGTAATTAAAAGACTTCATCAAGGCGGTGTTAAAACTAAAAGTGGTATTATGGTAGGACTTGGTGAAACCGAAGCGGAATTGTTTGAAACCATTCGGGAATTACGTGAAAACGGATGCGATGTTTTAACCATTGGACAATATTTACAACCCACCTCCAACCATTTAAAAGTACAACGTTTTGTACATCCCGATCAGTTTAAATCGTATCGAGTCTACGCCCAATCTTTAGGATTTAAGTACGTAGAAAGCGGTCCATTGGTTCGTTCTTCATACCATGCTGAACAACACGTATTTTAATGCAAAAAATTATACTTGCAATTATTTTTACCTTTCAATGGATCGGGTTAAATGCCCAATCCATCTCCAATCAATTTTTAACCTCAAATTCCGATACGGTATTTGATATCATAAACCACCAGGCACTTGATTCGTTTTATACTTCATTACAAAAGTGCTCTACCAGTAAACCCGTTCATGTTGTAATAATAGGCGATTCGCATATTCAGGGAGGAATTCTAACCGACACATTAAGAACCTTGTTTCAAAAAAAATTTGGCAATGCAGGACGCGGCTTGGTATTTCCTTACAATCTTATTGGAACAAACGGTTCTAACGAATTAAAAGGCTATGGTTTAAATCCTATTAACCATTATTCGGTGTTAGATTGTAAAAAAAATCATACGCTTACCACTGGAATATGCGGATACACAATAGGTTCAAAAGATTCTAATACTGTAATTTACATAAAACCATCTTTTGCATACGACTCAATTTTAATTTTTGGAAGTGAAGACATTGTATATGAAAGAACCATTTTTAATTCTGTTGAATCAAAAAAAACCATTCAAATTAAAATTCAAAAAAACGATAATCTAAATCGGTTGGCAAAACGCCTAAAAATGAATAAAAAAGAATTAATAAGACTTAATCCCAAATTAAAAAAAATTAAACTTATTTACGGAAAATACCTTCGGATAACAGTAACCGAAAAACGTTTATCGCAAGATATAAAAAATAAAAAAGATTCGGTTATATCATTAAGAATGAATAAAACCAGCGTCCTAAATGGGATTGAATTTATTAATTCTGTTTCAGGTATACGAGTGAGCGGCATTGGAACAAACGGGGCTAAATTGTCCGACTTTAACCAACAAAATAATTTTTTTGAAGAGCTAAATAAATTAAAACCCGATTTAATTATTTTAGCTTTTGGCACCAACGAATCCTATGCGCAAATGAGTTCAGAAGATTACCTACAGGAACTTTTAAAATTTATTTATACTTTAAAAAAAACAAATCATAAAACAAACTTAATAATAGCAACACCGCCTTTAAGTTTAAACCGAAAAAAACGTTCTAACAGCATTCTGTACAAATACAACCAATGCATAAAAGAAGAATGTTTTCGCAACCAATATGCCGTGTTTCCCATGTACGACCTTTTAGAAAACTTAGGCGGAATAAAGGCTTTAAAACAGCAGAAATTAATTTCGAGTGATAATGTACATTATACCAGAAAAGGATACGCCTGGATGGCTCAACAACTTTACAGCAGTTTAATTAAATACCATAAGCAATGAAGTACAATGCATTATCGTTTGTAGTAGTTGTGATTTTATTTTCCTGCAGTCCGGCACGTTTTATTAAACCTTTGGAAAAAAATCAAAAAGCGGTAATGGCTCATTTAGGAGGCCCTTTAATAAATTTTTCCGGTATTCCAATGCCCATTCCCTTTAGCAGCATAGGCTTTGGTTACGGACTCAGGGATCGAATAACCCTATATTCAGCCTGGCATACAACAAGTGCCTTATTTGGAAATTGGCAACAAGAATTTGGAATTTCCTTTGAGCCTTTAAGCTACCGTTTTCCAATTAAATGTTCATTTCAAACAGGTGTACAAGGCATACAAGGATTTAGAATGATTCGGGTATTACAAGCCTACCCCACCCTCGACTTAAATATATATCGGGAATTACCAAAAATATCTGGAATTATATATTTTAGCCAAAGATCTTGGTTTAATTTATACGCCCTGAAAGCCCATGGCGAATCAC
>CAWUNH010000268.1:0-2592 GCA_963923435.1 uncultured bacterium | reverse complement strand
TAAATGCAATTGATTTAGGTTGCAGTAAATTGTATTTTAATTGCATCTGGGGTTTTAAAAATTCTTTTCGATAGCGGGTTTCAATATCCAGAAGTTTACTTTTTATCTGATATCGAATCAGTTCCGGATTTAATAAGGAATCGCTCAGTTCCCAGGATTTTTTTCGTAGGGCTTTTTCTAAAAGCAGGGTGAGGGTTTCTTTGTTTTTTTGCAATCCCACACTGTCCGATACCGATTGAGGATTGTCCCAAACATAGGTGCTCAATTGGTTTTGAGATTGGTTTAACTGCAATTGAATTTCACGCCATTCTAAGATTCGGCCCTGTAAATAAATACTGGCTTCAACGGTATCCATAACCGATTTTTCACCGGTTCGCTGAGCCACTTTTAAAGCCTCTAAGCGGTCTTGTGCTAATTTTTTAAAATACTGCATCAGTTCCAATTGGGCTTTGTAATTAAGCCAGTATACAAAATTTATACTGGCCGAATAAAACAAGGTGTTTTTTTCAGCGCGCGACTCGTTGTCGTAAAGGGCTCCGTATGCTCTGGATTTTAAATATTCGGCCCTTCGTTTGTCCATCGTAAAACCTTGCCCTAATGCTAATTCTATTCCGGCATAGGGAATTCCGTTTGGTTCGGTCTGAAGCTCAGGATTAATCCATGGACCTTGCCCCCAATCAAAACCCGCTCTAACCGAATGGCCGGCAAATACGTTTTGTTTGGCTTCTCCTCGAATCCATTGGTAACTGGTTTTTTGCTGCCATTGTTTTTGCTCTGTTTCGCCGCTTATTACAGGATCAAATTGTCCCGAACCCGCTAACTGGGCGGCATTGCCCATACGAACCCATTGTCTTGCAATTTCAATTTGCGGATGTTGTTCCAGACTTTCGATAAATTCATTGTACGATTGAGCCGAGGGGCTTTGCGCAATTATTACGGAAAAGGCTAGCCCGCATCCCAAATAGATGAGTTTATTTTTGAGGCGTATCATCGGACGGTGTATGGGTATAAAATTCCGGTGGAAATCCATTTATGATTCGCCATAATTCATAAATAAGCGGAACATTTTTTAGCAGGCAAAAACCCTGAACGCCACCGCCCATTTGAAGCGAGCTTGGCCAGGAGGGTCCCTTGGATTGCGCTAAAATTCTAAATTTTCCTTTCGACGAAATTACTTTGTCAAAACTCACCACCTCTGCAGCAAAAGTTCCGTTGCTAACTCCAGGCCAACCAGATAAATAAAAGCTGGGCCAACCATCAAAAATTAATCGTATTTCCTGACCTTTTCGTATCAGAGGCAAATCTACGGGATCAACAAACAATTCAACGGCTTGAACAGCATTTTTTGGAGTGATTTTGCAAATAACACCACCCTCTTTTACAATTTCGCCAACCCCTTTTGTAGCCAGTTCGTTGATAAATCCATCTTGGGGTGCCAATACATAATAGTAATGCTGACGGAGCGTGTAATTACTGAGTTGATTTTGGAGTTTTGTTAATTGACCTTCGGCATCGTAATACATAGACAGGGTGCTAAATTTATCCGATTCCAGTTTCATTAGTTTTTCGTTGTATTCTTGATTAATGGCACTCTGTTCAATGCGCGCGTTAAAAAGTTCGTTACGCGCCGAAATAATTTTGTTTTCAGATGAAATGGACTTGGCCAGTGCTTCTTGAAATTTTATTTTCCGGTTTTCATGTTCTGTTTTTGAAACTATGCCTTTATCAAGCAATTCATCATAACGTGTTAGTTGCTCCTTGGAAATTTTCAGGTTGTTTTGTGCTGCAATCCACTCCACACTGTCGCCATTTAACTTTGCAAAAGCTTGTCGTGTTTTATTTTCGAGTTGTTCGCGCTTAAGTACCAAGCCTTTGTTTAAAGCATCAATTTGCAAATCAATCGAACGAATTTTTCCTTGATACGAATCCATGGCGGTTTCTTTGGACACAATCTGGGATTCGGAACGTTGCACTAATTTGGGATCCAGGTACTCCTCCTTAATTTCAGTTATATAAGCGATGGTATCGTTTTTTTTAACAAAGGCTCCGTCCTGAATGTACCATTTTTCAACTCTTCCAGCGATACGCGAGGTTATTTGCTGAGGTTTATTTTCAGGATTTAGAACCGAGATAGAACCGTTAACGCGAACCGTTTGAGTCCAGGGCGAAACCAGTAAAAGCAATAATAGGACCAAGGAGCCAATCCAAATCCATCGGTTTTGTTGTTTAAAGGGGTATGGGTACAGCCGCTTTTGACCCCTAAATTGCAATGCAATTTCAGAGGGCTGATGAATCGGATTGGATTTGGGCAGCAATGCGTTTAATTTAATTATTGCGGTAATCATGTCGTAACATACGCCAATACTGGACACCAGTTTTTCAATAGCATTGACCACAAACAATACGATAATTTCAGAGGCAACAAATTGCCCGATGTTTAATTCGCCAATTTGTACCAAATAGGCTCCTAAAAACAACACAAACGCTACAAAAATAACCTTGTAGGTGAGCAATCCTTTGAGTTGTTTTAAAAACAGCCCATGGTATTGCTGACGGTAGGACAAATAATCCATTAATTCGGCATCTACTTTT
>CAWUNH010000267.1:0-2596 GCA_963923435.1 uncultured bacterium | reverse complement strand
TCCGGTAATAAACTGCCAGCCTTGGTCTGTAATTTCTAATTGTTTCTTGTATCTGAATAATTGTTCGGGAGTATCGGTTTCCGGATCTACGGTAAAGGATAAAAACAACACATTTGGATCCGAAAGGCTTTGGTAAACCTTTTTAAGTTGGCGGTTCATTACAGGACAAATGGTTTTACAGGTACTAAAAAAAAATTCTACCACCGTAATTTTATCTTTCACCAACGATTCTTGTATTCTTTGACCGTTTTGATTCCAAAGGTTAAAGGGTTCTATTTTTAAATAACGGTTGGGTTCTGTTCGCGATGTAAAATAGGGTAGTGCAGCGACTTCTCCCTGACGGTAATAAAAATAAATAAGCGCCGAAAGGAGACTTAACAATAAAAGTGATATACCAATTTTAAAAATCCACTTCGTTTTCATGCATGCATTCTAAATGGGTTTTATACTCAGAAAAAAAAGAGAGGTCGGGTGCCGATTTAAAAATGCCGTAAACAGCGCTGCCACTCCCGCTCATAGAAGCATACAGGGCATTTAATTGGTAAAGCTTTTCTTTAATTTTTTGAAGGGAGGGGTGCACTGAAAACACCAAGGGTTCAAAATCATTGATAATGCAATCTTTCCATTCGTTAACAGGATTTTTAATAAGGGTTTCAAGCGTTACCAAGGGTATTTTAGGCTGGCAATTTTGGTAGGCCCAGGCTGTGGAAACATGAATATTGGGATATACCACGGCTAAATAATAGCCGTTTAAATTTAGGGGAATCAATTTTTGTTCGTTTCCGGTTCCTTTAATTATACATGGCTTGGGATTCCAAAAAAAACGGCAATCGCTGCCAATTTGGGCAAGTATCTCCAAAGCTTCGCGGTCGGATAATTTTGAAAGATAAGCCCGTTTTAAATACTGCAAAACCCGAGCAGCATTGGAACTTCCTCCGCCCAAACCGGCCCCCATGGGTACCTGTTTGTGTAAATGTATATACAGGTTTGGAAGTAAATAGCGTTTTCTTAAGCTTTGAATTACCTTATATATTGAATTGTTTTGTGGATCCAAATCGATTTTTAATCCACTGGTAATCAACTCAATATCCTTATTTTGTGAAGGAGATTCTACAATTTCTATGCAGTCGCTCCAACGGCAGGGTACAAATACACTTTCCAGGGTATGGTATCCGTCGGAACGTTTGGATAAAATGTGCAAGCCAATATTAATTTTACAAATACTGCTTAACAACATGCTGCAAATTTATATTTATATTGGTTTTTAACAGAGGACCATTAAGAAATAAAATAACAGTTTTTTGCTTAATTTACCTAAATTGAGTACATTAGTAGCACGTATGAACAATCTCTACAAAGTATTTTCCGGACTTGTAATTTTTGCACTTGGCAGTATTCTAGCCTTTTCTTGTGCTAAACCTAACGACACAACCAAAGAGGCCGATACCGAAACTCAATCTTCGGTAGATATAGCCTGGGCCGTACATATATTAAGCGATATCGATATGATTGCGAGTTTTTACGGTGAAAACAATTTATACAAATCCTTTTACAATCCTGCTCCCGATTCCGATCCTGCTACCGGAACTCTGGTTGCAACCCGAGACGGCGGTCGAGTGACCATGTCCTTTGCCAATGCTCCCAATGTTACCAAGTGTTTGGACGGTGCTTCCCGCAGTGGAGAAATTTGGTTATACTACCAAAACGGATACAATTCCGATCCCAATGCCAAATATTTTCACGATCCCAATTTTGTTGGGGTAATTTCCGGTCCGGGTTATGAAATTAACAATTACCGAGTAGAATTTCCGGATGCCAATACCGGAGATCAATTGCGTATGTATACCCAAATGAAAACCGGTTACACAAACCTAGGCCCCTTGTCATGGAAAATATATGGGGATATAAAAATTATCAAAAAAGACAATCCCAATATTTACATTGAATTAAAATGTCCTGCACCCAATGGATTGATCAAAACCTTAACTCCCGCGCCCGGTAAAACTGCCGATTCATTGCTTACAATTAAAGGTTCTACCATTTCGCCTATAAATTGGAAAAACGGCATAATTACCTACAACGGAACCCTAAAAGGAACCTATCACAACCCCGGAAGTAAACACGATAACAAAAGCTTTGAACTTAACATTAAATCTGAATCAGATGGAAGTGCCTACAAAAATTTTCCGATTCAGCGCGATTTAACCTGTTATTCCGATAAAATTTACACCGTAGCACCTACCGCAACTACCGGAATTTTTAAAACCTATTTTAAAGAATACCATCCCTTTATAAATGGTATTGCAACCCTTACTCTTGGAGCCTGTGCTAACAACACCTGTGAAATTTATCCTCGGGAAATCCATTTTGGTGATGGATCCTGCGACAATACCGGAAAAGTCGTAATTCGAGGCATTACCTACGAGGTAAATTTCAGAGAAAAATAAACAAGATTTTAGATTTCTCTATGCTGAATTTAAAAAGTATCGGAATTATCTGTTGCTTTTGTACCAGTTTTTTAAATGCTCAAATCGGTATAGAAGGGTCTTTTTCTAATGAATGTAAAGCCGGAGCTTCGGCAGAACTTAAAATTCAT
>CAWUNH010000266.1:0-2598 GCA_963923435.1 uncultured bacterium | reverse complement strand
ACTATCAAAGCGTTCGAATGCACGGCCAGTGGTTTCATAAAAGTATTGACACCCTGATTGTATTAGACCCCAAAAAGCTTTTGCATTTCGAACATTCGGATGGGGCTAATTTTGCCTTGTTTAATGCCGTTCGAAAAATTCCGATTTTAAAAAATATAAAAACTGGAACAGCCGAGTGGGTTATTAAAACCGGAGTAGGTTTTGTTTATCCCCGCACCGACATAACCTTGTTTGGAGAACGACTCAACAACAAATGGCATGTTGCCGGAGTGATAGCAGGCCTGGAGTCTGGTTTACGGTATGATTTTTTTAAACGATGGCGCATGGAGTGTTGTGCCAAAACCAGCTATGCCAACTATTCCAGTTGTTTGGTTGTTGGTGCGGGAAGCGGTACGGCCCGACATAAACTGTTGAGTGCTCAAGTTATAGCAACCCTAGGGTATTGTTTTTAAGTTAATTTAAAGAAAGACGATTTACCAGATAAGGAACATTATCCGACTGTATTATGTCGGGTTGTTTTAACAGGGCTTCTTCGTGCTGTTTGCGTGTGCTTACATCCCACACAATAACGTGCAATGCGGCCTGGTGGGCTTTATTAATTTGTTCGGCAGAAATTTCATGCAAGGACATGGAGATTCCGTAAAATTTTTGTTCTATGGCCGTTTGGCTTCCAACTTCAAATTGGTGCGTGTACAAAACGGTTTTAAATTTTGAATTAAGGGCTTGCATGTGATTTAAAAAGTAAGGATTTACAGATTCTACCAAACATTCCGAAAAATCCTGTTGGCTGCTGCATACCCGGTTTAATTGACGGGCAAACCAATCCAAATAAGGCTTATCGGGGTTGGCATTTTTAAATTTACAATCCAGGCTTAAAGAAAAGGTTTTAAGGGGCAGCATGCTTAAAACATCGGCAAGACGCACGATTGGGTACGGTGCATTGGGCTGCTGCGTATAGTAGGCCGTTTTAATTTCACTCCAGGTTTTTTCAAAAACAGGGCCGCTTAAATTGCTGGTTCCATTGAGGCTTTCGTCATGAAACAGAATTAACACACTGTCTTTGGTAATTTGCACATCTAAATCCGTACCATCAGCCCCCGAGTTGTAACATTTTAATACAGATTCTAAACTGTTTTGTGGATAGATCGATTGGCTTCCCATTCCTGCATGCCCAAAACAGGCAATAGAAGCATTGACAGGTGTTTGGTTATTTTTTTGACAGTTGCTCAAAAACACCGTTAAAAAAAACAGCGGCAAGCAAGTGATAAAAAGTGCATTTTTTTTTATATTATTTAAATATTGCAAACGGTTTTGAAAAATGTAATTTGGTTTCAAGGTCGGGTCATTAGTTTGAGTAATACCACAAATCGCAGCAAACCAAAATTCCGTATAACAAACTGGCATAACCGTTGGTTATGGCAAAGGCAGCATTAATTCGGTGTAAGGTCTTTAAAGAAATAATGCGGTGTTGCCAAATCAATAGCGCAACAAAACAAAGGGCACCCCATCCGTACAAAAAGTGAAAGGGTCCTGTTATTCCAATAAATACAATAAGCAGTCCGGCACATGCATGTAAAATTCGCGACAGCAAAATGGCCCCCGAACCTCCCAAACGCACGGGGATGGAGTGTAAATGCACCGAACGGTCAAAGGCCTCGTCTTGCAGGGCATATAAAATATCAAAACCGCTCACCCAAAAAAGCACTAACAAACTCAAATACAGGGGCAGGCTGTTAAAGCTGCCGCTTACACTGAGATAAGCACCAATGGGGGCAAGGCCCAGTCCCAAGCCCAGTATTATATGGCACCAGGAGGTAAAGCGTTTGGTATAACTGTAGCCAAGTATAATACACAAAGCCAGGGGCGATAAATAAAAACACAGGCGGTTAAGCCCAAAACTAAAAATTATAAATAAAAGACTAAATAAAAGGGTAATTCGTAAGGCTGCGCCCGGCGAAATTTGTCCGCTTGGAATTTCTCGGTGTTGAGTGCGCTGGTTTAAGGCATCCCAACGGCGGTCAATCCAGCGGTTAAAGGACATGGCCGCGGTACGTGCCGAAACCATGCACAGCACCATTAAAACCAGCCGCCACCAAGTAAACAAATGAGGCTGTTCGTGTATTGCCAGAGCAAACCCAATGCCTGCAAAGGGTAAGGCAAAAACGCTGTGGCTTAAAGTAACAAATCGTGAAAACCGTTTAAAGCCTTGTATTAAATTATTTTCCACGACCTTGAATAACAATTAATATAGTATGAATTAAAATTTTAAAATCGAGCAACAGGCTTGTGTTTTCAAGGTACAATACATCAAATTTAAGCCGCTCAATCATTTGGTTTACATTTTCCGCATAACCGTATTTTACCTGCCCCCAGGAGGTAATGCCCGGGCGCACTTTTTGAAGGTGTATTACATGCGGGGCACGTTCTGCAATTTGACGAATGTAAAAGGCCCGTTCCGGCCGGGGTCCTACCAAACTCATATCTCCTAAAACTACATTTAAAAACTGGGGCAGTTCGTCCAATCGAGATCGACGTAAAAATCGTCCCAGTCGCGTTACCCGTGGATCTGTCTCTTATACACATCTCCGAGCCCACGAG
>CAWUNH010000265.1:0-2606 GCA_963923435.1 uncultured bacterium | reverse complement strand
ATAAAGGCAAAGGAATTTGCAGTGGCACCGCCCTCAAATTTTGTATTCCATTCAATTTTGGATTGTAAGAACAGCGAGTCCGAAAGCCGATTGGTTTGTGTCCACCCCTGAGAGGTAATCAGGAAAAAAAGTAGACAAACCTTAATCCACCTCCATTCGGGTATTGGCTTTAACATGAAGTTTGAATTTAAGGGTTTGATAATCAAAAAGCGTTTGTTCGGCATTGGGTTTGATTCCCGTTAGTTTAATTTTAAATTGAAGTACAGGATGTTGCCTGAGTTGGTTTAGTAAATCGGAGGTCAGTAAAAGCGTTTCGCTGTGTTTGGCAACATTACCTTTATATTCAGAGGCCTCTGACACCGTTTTAGGACCCGCACTAAACAAGGAGTCTGTTATAGAGCCTGTTGAATTTAAAAGATAAACCTGAAACTGTGTTTGAAACGGAAATTGATTTTCGGTTTCAATTTGAAGTTCGGCCGAATTTAGGGTTTTTAAATTTTGAACCGATTCGGAAGAAAGTGTTAGGGTTTTTTCGGCTAAAATATAATCGTACGAAAACCGAAGCGGCAAATCCATGCGGGTGCGAATCTGTAAGCCTTGGTTGTAATAAATAAAGTCATTAAAACCTGAGGTATTACCCAAGGGGTTTAACTGCGCTTTAGCTGAAGCTTCAATGCGATAAGGCAGAAGGGAAATAAATTGGTGAATGTTGCTGTTACTGGAATTAATGGTAAATGTTTTTAGCGTTGGGATTGGTGTGTTTTCATGTTCTTGAGCACGGCTAATATTTAAATTATTTAAATAGGGCGCATGAAGTGTAAGATGGTTTGCATAAGCATTGTGCCCAATGAGTGTATCCAGTTGAAATTTAAAATCAAGGCCTGCAGCATTAATCACAGAAAAACTGGCCGATGCTTCTTGAAATTTGAGATTCGGCGCTTTAATTAAATTTGAATCCCACCAATTAGATTGGGTTTCCCGAAAGCCTTCGGTAAAACTACCAAAATAACCCTGCACGTAATCCGGTACTAATTCTTGATACGAAAGCTCAATATCAATGCCCTGGCCGCTTTCAACCGAAGTTACGGGTGCAGCAGCATTTAAACGAACCGTTAGCTGCTGACGCAGTGTGTTGTATGTATTAGGAAAGGGTTGCAGGGAAAGGGTATAACCCTCTAATTGGTATGTTTTTGAATACCATTGATTGCCCGAGGGAACGGTTTCCTGAATTCGCAGCAAACCCTGCTGACCCCTTGCGTCCGGAACTAAAAAATCGACATCCAGTGCCTGTGAAACGGAATTTTTAAATCGTACATTTAATTGTCCCCGACGTATTTTAACAAATTTAAGTTGTATGCCGTGATCCGGTTTAAAGGTCAATGGATTGGAATTGCCTATGGGAATATTTTGTCCGGGATTTAAAGTGATGGGAAAAATAACTTTATAATTTAAGTTTAACGTTGTATCCGGAATGCTTATGCTTTCATTGAGTTTTAAATTAAGTAAATCGCGTTCTAAAATAAAATGTACTACACCGGTAGGATCTACTGTGGTTAAACTGTCGCCTGCAATATCCATTAAAGAAACCTCACCGTTTATGAGCGGAATCCAAAGCCGGGTATTCCAAGAGGTAACTGTATTTTTTTGGCAGGCAGTTAAAAAACAAAATAAACCAAAAACGAGCAATCGGATCATTGTACATAACAAATATAATGCAATCACGGGTTTTTGGATGTTATTATAAAATTCCGTCTAGAACGCAATAAATACTTGCTAAATCCGTAACTTTGGTATATGAAGCGCTTTGGCAGCTCGTTTTATATAGGTTGGATCGTTTCTTCGGGGGGCATGTTTAGTCTTTTTTATACTTGGCATGGAATTTTTTTAAACGATTTTATACGCATTCAATTTCCCTTAAGCTGGTTTATACTTTTTGCTGCCGTTACTTATCTTTTATTGGGTTTTGGTATGTCCGTTCTGTTAGATTCCCGCTTATTACACCAGGTTCATTCCATTTTTTTTAAAACCCTTTTAACCGGAATTATTTCTGGACTTTCACTTTTTATGGCTGCCACGGTTGTTCATATTTCATTGACCAAAGAGTTGAGTATGACCCACGTTATAATAGATTCTTCATGGCAAATTTTCGAGCAATGTACCGGGGCTTTTTTGATTTATTTGTCGCGAATATTGGTTTTTAGTTTAAGTCACGATTCCATTTAATGAAAACATCCCTTCCGGTATGGCTTAAACACGTATTGGGAGCCATTATGGTTTTGTTGCTACTGTATATTGGAACCTATTTTATATTAAAAATTATCACTCAAAGCACGGCCAGTAAGGCAGCGCCTCAGCTGGTTTTTAAATCCATTCGCGAACAACCAACTTTTGATACGGATTTTGAATATAAAATAATGGACAGTATTTACGATCCCGCCCGCGAACCGGGTTTAATTGTAAGTCAGGATCCGGAGCCCGGTGCAATAATTAAAACAGGACGTACTATTTTTTTACAGACCATTCGTTATAGTCCGCCATGGGTTCAAATGCCCGGTTTATTCTGTCTCTTATACACATCTCCGAGCCCACGAGACGTAGAGGAATCT
>CAWUNH010000264.1:0-2667 GCA_963923435.1 uncultured bacterium | reverse complement strand
CGGTTTTTTAATCCAGCACAACCATCCACCCGATATGGTTGCAGGACACTCACTGGGAGAGTTTTCTGCACTGGTGGCCTCGCAAGCCTTGTCCTTTGAAGATGCCCTTCGGCTGGTTGAACGCCGCGCCAGTGCCATGCAAATTGCCTGCGAACAAAATCCCGGTACCATGGCGGCCGTATTAAACCTAAGCGATTTGCAGGTGGAGGAACTTTGCCAGCAAATTAGTAAACCGGATCACACGGTGGTTCCCGCCAATTACAATTGCCCCGGACAACTTGTTATTTCAGGACATTTGGCTGCGGTACAGGAGGCTTGCGAACGCATGAAAGCTGCCGGTGCCAAACGGGCCCTGTTGCTTCCGGTAGGCGGAGCCTTTCATTCGCCATTAATGCAACCGGCTGCAGATGCGCTTAACGCCGCCATTGCCCAAACCCATTTTTTAAATCCCCGCTGTCCCGTATATCAAAACGTTACTGCCAGCGGAGTTTCGGAGGCCTCTGAGATTAAAAAAAATCTAAGCGATCAGTTAACCGCACCGGTGCGCTGGACGCAATCGGTTTTACAAATGCATCAGGATGGGGCTGGTTCGTTTCAAGAAATTGGACCGGGTTTGGTACTTACGGGTTTAATTAAAAAAATAATTCCCAAGCCGTGACGCATTGCATAAAACCCATAGTACTCGGATTTCTTTTTACATTGTTGTTGCAGCAAGTACGGGCGCAATTAACCTTTAAAGGTTGGGGACTTTATGGCTCAGGTACCAGTTCGGCACACGAGTATATTAATTTAGATGCTTCAAAAATGACCCTGGCGCTTAATCCGCGCTATTTTTATACCCGTAACCATCAGTCTAAAGAATACCTTTCGTGGGGCGCCGGACTTTTTGCCGACTGGCAAATTAAAGGACCGCTTCGCTACCAAAGCGAACTGGCCTATACCAATAAGGGAGCACAGGAACGCGCCTACCTAAATATTTTTACCAATCAACGTCAGGAATCGTTCCAGTCCAACACCTATACGTACATTTCCAGCCATCATTTTTTAAAATATTATGTAAAGCCCATGGCATTATATTTTATGTCGGGCCTGCGTTTGGAATACCTCTTAACCTCCAGTACGCCGGTATTTAATGAATTCAGCGGCGACTTTCCAAAATTTTGGTACGGTTGGGATGCTTCGGCCGGATACGAGTTTCCAATAAAAAAACGCTGCCACGGATTTGTAGAATTGCACTACAATCCCGATTTGCTATGGCACTACCACCGTCAAATCCGCATTAAAAACCGAACCCTTGAACTTAGAGCCGGCATTGTTATACGCGAGCGCAAGCGACGTATAGACGACTGCAATGCCCCCAAGTACAACGGTCCTAAATACCCCATGTAATTATGTCTGTCATGACCAAAGATGTTTTATTTGCCTTAACAAAAGGGGCGCTTATGCCCCAGGCCGAAACACTCGAAATCAGTAAATCTAAAAACGAACTGTTTATTGGAATCCCCAAAGAAGTGGCCTTTCAGGAAAACCGCGTGCCCCTGGTACCCGACGCAGTTGCTTTACTGGTAAATAACGGACACAATGTTTGCATGGAACGCGGTGCAGGTTTAGCGGCTCATTTTAGCGATCACGAATACAGCGAGGCGGGAGCTGTAATTGCCGAAAGCGCCAAAGAGGTTTATAAATCCGACTTTATAATAAAAATTGCACCGCCCACCCTCGAAGAAATTGAGTACATGCATCCGCGCCAGACGCTTTTAAGCGCCCTGCAACTGACCGTACAACCCGAAGACTTTTTAAAAAAACTAATACGAAAAAAAGTTAATTCGGTAGCCTTTGATTTAATTTCAGACGAAGCCGGTATTTTTCCGGTAATACGGGCCATGGGAGAAATTGCCGGAGGCACCAGCATAACCATTGCAGCAGAGTTATTAAGCAATGTTAATCAGGGCATGGGATCTGTACTGGGGGGCATCAGTGGCATTTCGCCCACCGAAGTTGTTATTATTGGTGCTGGCACGGTAGGCGAATTTGCGGCACGCGCTGCTTTGGGTTTAGGAGCCACCGTTAAGGTTTTTGACCGTTCAACCAGCCGTTTGCGGCGCCTGCAAAGCCAATTGGGTTCCCGGATATTTACCTCGGTAATTATCCCCAAAGTGTTGGAAAAACATTTAAAAACAGCCGATGTTGCCATTGGAGCCTTAAGGGCTTCCGAAGGCCGAACCCCTTGTGTTGTAAGCGAGCACATGGTACGCGAAATGAAAGAAGCTGCCGTTATAATAGATGTGAGCATTGATCAGGGCGGCGTTTTTGAAACCTCACAGGTTACCAATCATACCCATCCGGTATTTCGCAAACACGAAGTAATTCATTATTGCGTTCCAAACATTAACAGCCGCGTAGCCCGAACCGCCTCATTTGCTTTAAGTAATATTATTTCTCAGGTACTCATTAATATGGGGCAGGAGGGCGGATTTGAGGGACTTATCCGAAACGATTCGGGATTTAGAAACGGCGTTTATGTGTTTAACGGGACGGTAACCAATTCGTATTTAGCGGAATCGTTTAAATTACCCTATAAAGACATTCATTTGCTTATGGCAGCCATGTAAGTATTTGGGGCGGTGGAGTTGGGCGTTTTTGCATACTTTATGCACTGTTTTTGAC
>CAWUNH010000263.1:0-2687 GCA_963923435.1 uncultured bacterium | reverse complement strand
CTTAATGCCAGTACCATTCGGTTTTGGGAAAAAGAATTTCAAGAACTGCAGCCCAAAAAAACACAAAAGGGCAACCGTCAGTATACCAAAAAAGACATAGCCCTTCTTCAGCGCATCAACATTTTGGTAAAACAACAAGGCTATACCATTCAAGGAGCTAAAGATCAGCTTAAATTACGCGATCCAAAAATCATATCCGAAGAAATGGAGGTTGTGGATCGTCTCAAACGAATTCGTCAAAAATTGATAGAGCTTAAAAAGAAACTCGATTAATGGCCCTGTCTTCTTTAATTACTCTGGATTGCCATACGCACATCATTCCCGAAACATTACCCGATTTTTCCGCCGAATTTGGTTATGGTGAATTTGTTCGTCTTCAGCACCATGCCCCCAAAAAGGCCTGGATGTATAAAGGATTTAAAAAGTTTAGAGAAATAAATGCCAATTGCTGGGACCCTGCCATTCGAATAGAGGAAATGAAAGATCATGGCATTGATATGCAAATTATTTGCACTATTCCAGTAATGTTTAGTTATTGGGCAAAACCGGCCGATGGACTTCGCATTTCGCAATTTTTAAACGACCATATTGCTCAGTTGTTTACCCAGTACCCCCAACATTTTATTGGACTGGCTACCGTTCCTATGCAAAACACCGAACTTGCAGTTAGGGAACTCGAACGTTGCAAACAACTTGGATTTAAAGGAGTGCAAATTGGCAGTAACGTAAATCAGTTAAATTTAAATGCTCCGGAATTTCAGAATTTTTTTGCTGCCTGTGAGGCTTTGAATTTAAGTGTTTTAATTCATCCTTGGGAAATGATGGGACAGGAACATATGGAGCAGTACTGGCTTCCTTGGTTGGTTGGAATGCCGGCAGAAATTACCCGTGCCTTGTGCAGCTTTATTTTTGGAGGACTCTTTGACCGCTACCCTAAACTCCGGGTTTGTTTTGCACATGGCGGCGGTAATTTTATAGGTACTCTGGGACGTCTTGAACATGGTTGGTCCTGTCGACCCGATTTGGTAGCCATTGACAATCCAAATCCACCAAGTTCGTATTTAGGACGGTTTTGGGTGGACAGTCACGTTTGCGATTCGGAACAATTAACTCTTTTGGTTAAAAAATTAGGTGCAGATAAGGTAATTCAGGGAAGTGACTATCCATTTCCTTTGGGCGAATCCAGTCCAGGTCATTTGGTTCGAAACAGTGGATTAAACGAATCGGTTCAAAACAGCATCTTTAATAACGCCCCAAAGGCCTGGCTGGGAATTTGATTTGGATAACTGAGTCGAAATGGCTATTTTTACAAGTTATGTCCTATATTAGGCGACTTTCTTTTTTATTTTTAATGCCCTTGCTTTTAAAAGCGCAAAGTCCCTACTACAGCGATATGGGGTTATTATTGGGTGTTTCAAATTATCTGGGAGATATTGGAGGCTTGCAGAAAGCTGCCCAGCCGTTTTTATACGATTTAAAATTGGCCAAAACCAAATGGGCTACGGGTTTTTATTTTAAAACCCTCGTTGCTAAATCAAAAGATAAGCAGGGTCGAAGGACCAATGCGTATTCTCAGGGTGTACAAAGCTTGTGGTTTCGTACCAATTTTCAATATCTCCGAATTGAAGGAGATGATAAACTCAGTACCAATCCGGGCAGGATGTACCGAAATTTAAATTTTAGAAACGATATTTATTCTCTGGAGACTGTTTTTGATTATTATTTTTATACGTCTAAAAAATTTGGATCCAATCAGTTAAGTTGTATTTTTTCTCCGTATCTGTTTTCAGGGATGGGTCTTTATTACCACAATCCCAAAGCCTATTACAAGGGTGCTTACATAGATTTACAGCCCTTAAAAACAGAAGGTGTTGCTTATTCCAATGCAGGACTTTCAATTCCCCTGGGTATTGGGTTACAGTTTATATTTAAACCCACCCGATCTAAGGCCACTCATAAATTAGGCATTGAATTTAACTGGCGCTATACCTTTACCGATTATCTGGACGATATTTCATCAAAATGGATAAACCCCCAAAACCAATGGAGCGCAACGTCAATAGCTTTATCCAATCGTACCCCGGAATTGGGTGATGGGGTTGATCCGGGTTTTGCTAAAAATTACGGATGGCAGGACGATGGAATGGGAAACAATGTAAATAAAGCACCTCGTGGAGATCCCAACGATAAAGACTCCTATTTAACCTTAAACCTGACCTATACCTATTCTAAAGGACGCAACACCAGTGTTATTCCTGGATTGTCAAGACCCCTAAACAAACTGATGGAAAAAATTGGCTCTAAACGAAAAGCTAAAAGTAATTTGATTCGGAGCAATCGCGTAAGTGGCGGTTTTTTTAAAAAACTTTGGCCGCTTTAAGTATTTAACTAAGGTTAATTTCGTATGCTTAAACCTATAATTTTATTGTGTTTTGTTACGAATATAATTTTATTACAGGCTCAAATAAACGAAACCATAATACAAAATCAAGTTTGGATGAAATATAATTTAGATGCAACTTGTTTTTTAAATGGAGAAGTTATACCCATGGCTAAAACTGCCAAAGAATGGATGGACGCGTCGAAAAAAAAAATGCCCGCATGGTGTTATTATTTAAACGATTCAATTAAATATAAAAACTATGGAAAGCTTTACAATTATTATGTGATAATTGACCCAAGAGGAT